>CADBNB010000078.1 GCA_902795895.1 uncultured Lachnospiraceae bacterium
CAATCTGGGAACTGCCGGTAAGTGTAGTGCTTTTTATGAGCCATCTTATGTGATAGCAAGAGCTTACCAGCAAGGTGGATTTTAATATGTAAAATGGATTAGTAGAAAACAAACGCACGCATAAACACACTAAGAAGGTGGAAGTTAATGCAGGTGATGTAAAAACAGAATTAGAGTTGAGTGATGGTGGAAAACTTCAAGTCTTTTGTGATATAATAGTATATTCAAAGAAAATCGGAGTAGACTATTCAGAGCGGGAGATGATGATATGAAGCGATATGATATAGCAGTAATCGGAAGTGGTCCGGCGGGATTGGAAGCTGCAATTACAGCAAAGATACGAAATAAAGAGGTGTTGTTGCTTGGAAGTAACAATTTAAGCACAAAAATAGAAAAAGCCCATACCATAAAGAATTATCTTGGTTTGCCTGAAATTTCAGGAGAGGATATGAAGGAGCAGTTTCAAAAACATTTGAATGCTTTGGATTTAAGTATTAAAGTGGACCGGGTAAATGTGGTTTACGCTATGGGGGATTACTTTGCTTTGCAGGGACATAGTGATATGTATGAAGCAAAATCTGTGATACTTGCCTGTGGTATGGCATTTGAAAAAAATTTCCCGGGGGAACTGGAAAACTTGGGAAAAGGCGTGAGCTACTGTGCTACCTGTGATGCAACCCTTTATCGAGGAAAGAAGACGGTTGTGATTGGCTATTCCAAAGAAGAGGAAAAAGAGGCAGATTTTCTTGCAGAAATGGTAGAAGAAGTGGTATATCTTCCTATGTACGAGGAAGAAACTTCCTTGAATGAACAAGTTAAGGTAATGAAAGGTGTAAAACCTGTTAGTGTTAGAAATGAGAATGGGAAAATATTATTAGACTATGTAATGAAGAACCTGCAGACAGGAACTGCAGACAACAATGGAATAAAAAGAAAAAATGCAGAGCTTAGGCATTCAGAAGCAGAAAATGGGAAATCAAAAAGCACAGAGACAGAAGCTGTAAACAAAGAAACAAAAAAGCCAGCCATGGAACAAATGGAGACAGAAACCATAGAAACAGATGGACTATTCATTTTAAGAGAAAGCGTAGCACCATCCCAGCTAGTACCGGGACTTCAGATTGAGAACAATCATGTGGCTGTGGATAGAGAGCTAAAAACAAACATTCCGGGATTGTTTGCCTGTGGAGATGTGACAGGAACTCCGTATCAGTATATCAAAGCGGCAGGAGAGGGAAATGTAGCAGCTCTATCTGCAGTAAATTATCTTTTGAACGCAAAATAGAATGATCGTTCCAATGGTTAGATTACAAAATAGATATGTATCACTTTGTGTATTTGCGGAGTGTTATAAGAAGAAATAATAATATCAACGAAAGTTACAAAGCAACCTTGTGATATTGAGGAGAAAGTCATGGTGAATTCAAATCTGTTTCAACTAAAAATATGGAGTGAATGTGAGAGTGGACCAATCCTTCTATATCTTTCCGGAGAGCCTATGAAAGAGCTGACAGAAGGCATAATTGAAAAACTCAAGGAGTTTTATGAAAATCGGGAGGTTTTTCCCTTTACCTTGGTTGAGGTGATAATCCCTGATTGGGACCGGTATCTTACGCCATGGAAAGTGGGAGAATGTCTGAAAAATAGAGATTTTCAGGGAGAAGGAAGGATGCTGTTGCAGGAATTAGAGCAAAAATTAATTCCAAATTTAATGGAAAAATATCCAAATAGCCCCCACATATACATTGCAGGATATTCCCTGGCGGGGCTGTTTTCTTTGTGGGCAATGAATGAGAGCACTATGATTGACGGGGCAGTTTCCTGTTCCGGTTCTTTTTGGTATCCAGAGTGGAACAGTTACGCAAAACAAGCCTTTCAGTCGAAAAAAGAAAAGGTATTTTTAAGTCTGGGAAAGAAAGAACCTAAGACGAAGCATCCCATTATGAAAAAAGTGGGAGAAAATACATTGGAACTGTATGAAAAGCTTACAACAGAAGAAAATGTAAAACATACGGAATTTGTATGGAGAGAAGGGGGACATTTCACGGAGGTGGAAGAACGTATGGTGCAGGGAATTCAGTGGATATTAGGGTGAGCTTTCCACAGATGTTTGTTTGGGATAAATTAGCGTAAGTTGGCAAAAAGTTCATCGAAATCACTCGGTTGTGGGTAGTTCGTGAAAAGAGAGTTTTTTTGTAAAATATTTTAGTTTTGGGATGGGAAATAATTTGAAAAAACGTTAATATTTACAAAAAGCGAAAATTTTACATGTACTATTGAATTTGTGAATAAAATTTGATAATATAGCAAGTAAAGCAGTTTACACCAAAAAGTAAAATGGTGAAAAGAAAACCCACATGTCATAATCCTTGTAACATCATAAATAAAAGTGGGTTTCATATGAAAAAAGATTTGAGAAGGAGAAAGTCAAATGAAAAGAAGAAACGTAACAAAAGTATTGGCATTGAGTTTGGCAGCTACAGTAACGATTGGAAATAATCCAATAGAAGTGTCTGCAAAAACCAGCCCACAGTGGAAATCTACTGTTTCAAAATTAACAGTTGGAAAAACAGCAAAGTTTAAAGTAAAGAATATTCCTACAAAGGGGAAAGTTGTTTTTTCAAGCTCGAATAAAGCAGTTGCAACTGTAGGAAAGACAAACGGAACAGTAAAGGCTAAAAAAGCTGGAAAAACTGTAATTAAAGCAGTTATTACTAATCGTAAACGTGTAAAGGTTAAAGTATTAAAGAAAACATTGCAGGTAGTGAAAAAATCCGGACAAAAAGTAAGTACGGGTGTAACCATCAATAAGGCATATAACATTAACAACAAAGATTTTACAATTGCAGTAAGTGGTTTAAAGAATGGAAAGAGCCTTACAGAATTTGTGAAAGCTGAGATTGAGAAAGAAGTATCAAATTCTTCTCTTACATTAAAAGGACAGGGCTTAACATTAAAGGCAAACTATGTTTCATATAGTGCAGATACCGGTATGATTACATATCGTATGGATGAAAGCAGTATTAAAGCATTGAAAACACATGATAACGGTGGAGTGGTAGGTTCTGCTGACGGACAGTATACAATTACTGCTACAGGTGTGGAAGTTAGCGGAAACTTAACTGTTTCATATGTGGAAGAATTGTTCGGAAACAGCGTATCTGGTTATATCTATGATAGAGATACAAATCTTCCGGTTGCAGGTGCTCAGGTTTCAGCGACAGTAGGAGAAACAGATACAAAAACTACAACTTCAGATGCTACAGGTTATTATTATCTTACATCTACAGCCGGAGTTGCAAAGGTAAAAGTACAGACAACAGGAAGTATGAAAGATAAGTATTTCCTTACAACAAATGATAATGTAAACGTAAATAATAACAATAAAACAGCTTGCAATATGTATCTTGATACTTATGATGAGCAGGAATTGTTTATTAACGGAAAGGTAAAAAGTAAAGATACTTCTGCAAATGTAAATAATGCAGTGGAAGGTGCAATCGTAACTCTTTACCAGACAGATGATAAGGGAGTAGAGAAAAAGTTAAAGAGTGTTACAACAGATGCCACCGGATGTTTTGTATTTGCAAATTCAAAGGCATACAACACAGAAGCATACAGCGATATGCTTACAAAATATGGAATTGCAGATGGTAAGAGTGGAAAGGTTGTTAAGTTTAAATACGGAGAAGGTATTAACAAAGACTATACATACCACATTGAAATTTCAAAGAAATTATCTAAAAAAAATATTACGGATGTATATGAGACAAAGAAAACAAAAGAATACACATTTTCAAATAATCGTGCATGGAACCTTGATGTGACTGGTGATAGTATGCTTACACCAGTAGCGAAAACAGATACGATCAATTTAAATGTAAATTGGGCTTCTGCTGATATTTTACCAACAGCTGCTACAGCTACATTGAATGTTAAGTTTATGTACGAGTCAACACCAGGTGTGTTCACTGCATTAAAGAGTGGAAAAATTGAAGTAAATATTGATAAAGATACAAAAGCTATGAGTAAGGTATACAACCTTGCAGCAGAAAAATTCTTTGATTCTGCAGGAAAATATCCAACATTACCAACAGGAACATATTATGTTACTGTAGATGATGGACAGAGTACTGCTACAGAAAAGAATAAAGTTACTGCTATTGTAACTTCTGGAAAAATTGATTTAACAGCAGGGGCTGCATGTACAGTGCCAAATGTGACGATTTCAGAAGCAAAAAGTACTACAATTAACGTAAGTTGTAGTGTTGCAAAAGATGCTTCCCTTGCAAATCAGACATCAGGCAGTACAACATTAGCAGTTCAGGATACCAAAGGAACTGTAATCAAAGATGAAAATGTAAATGTATCATTTAAGTATTACTATGTAGATACAGCAACAAATAACATTGTTTACATTACAAAAGAAGACAAGGGATTGGCATTCAAAAAAGAAAACAGTGCAAATTCAGTGTCAGCAACAACTGCAATCACTAGAACAATTGCAGGAGCTACTTATGAAGTTGATCCAACACCTTCTTATGTAACAGCAGACCAATTGAAATTTACACAGAGTTCAGACAGTGCATCTACAGAAACTTTAAAATCATGTAAAGGTGCAGCTAATCTTGCATATGTAAAAGTTGCAAACATTTCAAGATTAAAGGTTGAAGAGGGAGAAGAAGCAATCAAAGCAACAGACACTTTGAAAGTGAATAAAGTGGCATTATACGATGCAGCAACAAATAGCGAAGTTGGTTCATATACATATTCAACACCAAATAAAGTAACCGTTTCAGATTTAACAGGAAGCGGAATGTCAATCGCTGATTCAATTACTGCATTGAAAGGTATTGCTCCTGGAAAGTATTATGTTACATTGGATATCGAGGGATTTAAGACTGCTAAGAGTGACAGCTTTGATGTGATTGATTTCCAGAAAGTAACAGCAACCATTGACAATGATATTGCATATAAGACAAAAACATCCATTGTGGGAACTATTTTGACAAAAGCAGAAGGTATGGATATTCAGGATAAGGATGCAAAAACTATCGATGCGACTTTATTGTTATACAACAAAAAGGGAGTAATTGTTGGAGCAACCACATATGGTAACAAAACATATACAGATGGAAAATTAAAGACAAAATATGCATTTATAGATGGTGAAAATGCTTGTCTTACAAACGGCGAAGAATACACATTAGTTCTTCGTTCAGGAAGAAATGCAAATCAGATTGCATTTGAGACTGTTGCAACAAATGTGACAGCAAAAGCAGATGAAAAAATAGATCTTCCATTTGTTGTGACAACAGGTGCAAATGCAGGTGTTACTGTTACTGCAACAGATACAAATAACAATGCATTGAAAAATGGTAAGGTATATTTGGTAGATACATACTTTAAGAAATACCATATTGAAAATGAAAATATATTTAAAGAATTTACAAACTTCTGGAATATTATTGACGGAAGTCTTGCCAGCGAGGAAATTGAAGCAGAAGTTCAGGCTTCAATCAAAGCTGATTACAACTTAGTAGGAGCTACAACAGTACCTGCTACAGAAGTGGCAACAGAATGGAAGGCAATTAAGTGCTTATCTGGTGGAGCATACACAGCTTACGTTTATGCAGATGAATGTGCAGTGCTTGAAATTCCTGAATTTAATATTGCTACCGGTTCACATGTGGAAAAGAAAGATAACAGACTTTCATTGTTAGCAGGAGCAAATACTGTTCAGGTAGCATTAGAGTATACAAAACCAAGCAGTGCATCATCAGCATTTGATATGGTTGAAGTGTTCAATGAAAATGGTCAGATTGTAGACAGTGCATTTGTTTCAAACGCACAACTTAATCTGAAAGAGCAGAAAAATGCAGCAAAATCTGTTATTTTACATGTGCCAAACGTAAATGGAACATATACAATTAAAGTATATTCAAGCGGTTGCTTTGTAGGAAGCCAGTCAGTTGTGGTACAGGGCGTGGCAACTTCAGCAAAGATTACATTAAATCCTAGTGTAACAGGCTAAGCAATAACAACATATGAAATAAAGAGAAACTCCATTTGGCATAGTATGCCATGGAGTTTTTCTATTGTGACAGGCTGAAAAAAATAATCAGGAATGGTTGATTTTTGAAGCAGAATATGGTATGGTAGAAAATATGAAATGCAAAGACGGAGACAGTAGTACTTGCGAAACATTCAGAGAGAACAACAGTAGCTGCGAGTTGTTTATGGGGAGCTTGTATGAACACCACTCCTGAGCAGTTGTGGGGAGAGTAGTCGAAACACAACCGGGTTGCCCCGATAGAGGCTATAAGAGAGAAACGTAAGGTGGAACCGTGTATATATTGCACCCTTACATGCGCGTATGCGTGTGTAAGGGTGCTTTTTGTGTAATAGGAAATTGCGATGCAATTATCCTATTACACAAAAACGCTCCGCGAGGATGCGCAGACCGCGGAGATGGAGTTAATTGCTGCGCAATACCGCGGTCGCGCTAGAGTTTTACAAGCATGCATTCTGTTGTTTGCGGAAAAAACGTTTAGGATAAATCTGTGAAAATATTCCAGGTCCCCGGATGATAGGTAAACCAAAAGAAAGAAATCAATTGGAGCATATATAGGATTACTCCGAAATAGAAACAAACATTAGGCCAAGGCATACCAGCATAATGCCAAAGTGCTAAATGTGCAAATAATACACTTAATAGAAATACAAAAATATCAGCTACAAAGCATGTTCTTCCGTAAATACCACTATAGGAATAAAACAAAATAGGAACAAACCAAGTCCCTAGTACAATAGAACATAGTATATGCGACAATATAGTAGGATATTCTTCTTTTAAGTTTTTGTACATATAAATTGCGCTTATACTCATTGGGAAAAAAACTAGTTTCATGTGTTCCCAGGTTGATTCATTTGTAGGAAAAATTAAACCGATGAAACGATTTTGACCTGTCCAGTCATAAACAAAATGCCATAAAACTCCTAAAAGAAGGGTTGCTACAGCAGAAAGCAGAATGACTTTGGTTTTTAGTTTCATATTCATAATAAAATGTCTCCTTTCAAATTTTTTGTGCTTTACACATAACAGCTATTAAATAGTATGCTCAAATAGTCAATAATATATTAAAAACAATTTTGTGTATTTTGTTATAAACAATTTGTTTTTGACTTGCTAAGAAACAAAAAAGATGATAAAATCGAAAACGTTGCAAAGCTGTTACACAAAAAAGGAAAATTTAAAAGAAAGAGAAGTGTAAGTAATGAAAATGTTAAGAAAAGCAGTTGCTTTTGCATTAGCAGTATTGATGGCCGTAAATGTATTTTACGGAGTTAATACAAATGCCAATGCAAGCGCAGAAACAACAGTTGTTTATTTTGACAACGCAAACACTAAATGGAGCACAGTTTGTGCATACATTTGGGGTGGAGCACAAGGATCGCAAACAGTAAAAGGAACTAAAGTAGAAGGAAACATCTATAAGCTGAATATTCCAGCTGATTATTCAAACATTTTGTTTAAGAACACACAGAGTGGATGGGATAAGCAGACTGCAAATACAAATATTCAGAATGATGATAAGAACTGCTTTAAGCCAAAGAGTTCGTCAAACAAGACAAGTGGTTCATGGTATCACTATGATGACAAGAGTGTTGTAACATCAACTCCATTTGAGTACATTCCGGTAATTTTTGATAATGATAACACTACATGGAAAGATGTATATGCATATGTTTGGAACAGTACAGATGATTTTGCAGTTTTTGAACCACAGGAAGTTCGTGGTGAAACATGGAATAAGGATCCTTATGGTTATTGGCATCATGGTCCTAGATACTGTATATTCAGTATTCCAAATAATTATGCTCATATTCTTTTTAAAAATGTAAATTCTACATCTGAATGGGATAAGCAGACAGTTGATTTGAGTATGCCAAGTAGCAATGAAAATATGTTCTGGGTTACAGATAGAAACGAAGAAGGAAAATACTATGGCACATGGAAAGTAATGCCAACACCAGAACCAACAACACCAGCAACAACAACACCAGCAACAACAACACCAGCAACAACAGCACCAGCAACAACAGCACCAGCAACAACAGCACCAGCAACAACAGCACCAGCAACAACAGCACCGGCAACAACAGCACCGGCAACAACAGCGCCGGCAACACAACAGCCAACAAACGTACCATCAGATAATCAGGTTAATGTATACTATACGACAAAATTTTCGATGACATATATTCATTATATGAAGTCTAATAAAAACTGGACATTAGTACCTGGTGAGGACATGAAGACAAATGGAACAGTTGCTACATACACTGTTGATTTAGGAAATTTAAGCGAGACACAAGTTTGCTTCAATAACGGAGGCGGAAAGTGGGATAGCAATAATGGAAAAAATTATATCTTGAAAAAAGGATATAATGCATATATCAACAAGGGAAAAGTAACTTATGTAGAACGTAAGAAAATTACTGGTGATAAAAGAAAAATTGCATTCCATGACACTGAAAGTAATGGTAAAGAACAATATACAAACATTTCATGGGGATGTTCAGTATTTGCATACGCATGGTCATCACCAGATGATTATGCTGTTTTTGAACCGGTTCAGGAAATTGAATCATGGGGTAAAAACAGATATGGTGCTTGGTATAGAGATGATACATTTATTTTCGATATTCCAACAAAATATACACATGTATTGTTCAAAAATACATACGATTCATGGGATAAACAGACAGTAGATTTAGAAATGCCTCAGGGCTCAGAAGTTTTATTTGAGAAAACAGATATTAATGGTGAAGGAAAGTATATTGGAGAATGGGTAAAATATGATATACCAACAAATACACCATAACATATAAAAACATATAAAAAACGCTAATTTGTGGTTAGGTAACAGTTTGGTCGAAAGATTGGACTGTTACCTTTTTTGTAATATAATATAAGAAATAGAACATTAAAAAATATATTGCAAGTAGCCGAGCGGGTAACGTTAGGAAATACTTTGTTTTTGATTTAGAATTATGTGAAACAGAATATAAAAGAAGGGAGATTAGAATATGGATGAAAAAAGAACATTGTCTGTGCTTTGTTATGGCGATTCAAACACTTATGGTTATAATCCTGAAAATGGAATGAGATACCCCAAAAATGTTCGTTGGACAGGAATATTGCAGGAGTTGTTAGGCGAAGAATATGAGGTATTAGAAGAAGGTTGCAACGGAAGAACTACCGTTTTTGAAGATCCTTTGGAAGGATGGAAAAAAGGAATTGACTATATAAAGCCTTGTTTGAACACGCATAAGCCTGTCGATATTGTTGTAATGATGCTAGGAAGCAATGATTTAAAAAAGACATTTCATGCATCAGCACAAGAAATTGCAGACGGAGCGAAACAAATAGTTTTAGTGATAAAAGAGTTTTGCAAGGAGAAGCAAGGATTTGTACCACAGATATTATTAGTGGCACCACCAGTGATTGGAAATGATATTTGCGAGGGAAATTTCAGATGTTCATTTGATGAAACTTCAATTACAAGATCAAATGAATTTGGTATTCTTTACGAAAAAGTTGCAAAAGAATGTGGATGTTTGTTTTTGAATGCAGGAACTGTGGTGGAATCATCACCTGTGGATTCTTTGCATTTATCGGCTAAAGCGCATGAAAAATTGGGAAATGCCATAGGAAAAATAATTAATTCAAATTTTTTTGAAAAAAGGTGTTGACTTTGAAAAGTCAGCGTGATATACTAAACAAGTCGCTTGGGGGTGACGGAAAACGA
The DNA here is from genome assembly GCA_902795895.1 of uncultured Lachnospiraceae bacterium. Taxonomy (GTDB): domain Bacteria; phylum Bacillota; class Clostridia; order Lachnospirales; family Lachnospiraceae; genus CAG-411. Next base: position 9,816 of record CADBNB010000078.1, read on the forward strand.
AAGCCTCTGAAACCTAGTTATATCAAGGGTTGCAGCGATTAGAACATTGACAATTAAACAGTGAAACAACCTTGAAAATTTATTTGAAAATTTCATGGAAAACATTTTGTTTTCACGAACAAAAACCTTTAACAGTAAAGGATAAAAAGCTAGCAAGTTTCTAGCAAG
>CADBNB010000079.1 GCA_902795895.1 uncultured Lachnospiraceae bacterium
GATTGGTTCTTGTGGTATTGGTCATACAAGATGGGCGACTCACGGTGAGCCATCAGAGGAAAATGCACATCCACATTGTAGTGATGATGGCAATGTAACTGCTGTTCATAATGGTATTATTGAAAACTATCAGGATTTGAAAGATAAACTTGTGAAAAAAGGCTATCAGTTCTATTCTTCAACAGATACTGAAGTAGCAGTAAAGTTAATCGATTATTATTATAAAAAATATGAGCATACTCCTGTTGATGCGTTAAATCATGCCATGGTTCGTATCCGTGGTTCATATGCTCTTGCAGTTATGTTTAAGGAGTATCCGGAAGAAATTTTTGTTGCCCGTAAGGATAGTCCTATGATTATTGGAGTTCAGGATGGAGAGTCTTATCTTGCATCTGATGTTCCTGCAATCCTTAAGTATGCTAGAAATGTTTATTACATCGGAAATATGGAAATTGGCCATTTAAAGAAGGGAGAAGTAAAATTCTTCAATTTGGATGGCGATGAGATACAAAAAGAATTAGTTGAGATTAAGTGGGATGCTGAAGCAGCTGAAAAGGCTGGGTTTGAGCATTTTATGATGAAAGAAATCCATGAGCAGCCAAAGGCAGTTCTTGATACCCTTCATTCAGTTCTTAAAGTGGATGAGAAAGATAATTCAAAGAAACTGGACCTTTCACAAGTTGGATTGTCAGATAAGGATATCAAGGGAATTTCTCAGATTCACATTGTAGCCTGTGGTTCTGCATATCATGTTGGCGTAGTTGCACAGTATGTAATTGAGGATTTGGCTAAGATTCCGGTTCGTGTTGAATTGGCATCAGAATTTAGATATCGTAATCCTATTTTAGACAGAGATGGTCTTGTAATTATTGTCAGTCAGTCTGGAGAAACTGCAGACAGCTTGGCTGCACTTCGTGAAGCAAAAGCAAAGGGCGTTCGAACACTTGCTATTGTAAACGTAGTTGGAAGTTCTATCGCAAGAGAAGCAGATAATGTTTTCTATACCCTTGCAGGACCTGAGATTGCTGTTGCAACAACAAAAGCATACAGTACACAGTTGATTGCTGCATACTGTTTAGCAATCCAGTTTGCGAAAGTTCGTGGAGAGATTCGAAGCAATCAATATACAGATTTGTTGACAGAACTTGAATCATTACCAGATAAAATCCAGCGTTTGATTGACGATAAAGAGCGTATTCAGTGGTTTGCTGCAAAGCAGGTAAACGCAAAAGACATTTTCTTTATTGGTCGTGGTATTGATTACGCTATCAGTTTAGAGGGAAGTCTTAAGATGAAGGAAATCAGTTATATTCACTCTGAAGCCTATGCTGCAGGTGAGTTAAAGCATGGAACGATTTCTTTGATTGAAGATGGAACTTTGGTAATTGGTGTGTTGACACAGTCTGATTTGTATGAAAAGACTGTATCCAATATGGTAGAGTGTAAGAGTAGAGGTGCATATCTTTGTGCATTAACAAGCTATGGTAATTACAACATTGAAGATACGGCTGATTTTACAACATATATTCCTAAGACAGATGTACATTTTGCTGCATCATTGGCTGTTGTGCCTTTGCAGTTAATGGGATATTATGTTTCTGTTTCAAGAGGTCTGGACGTGGATAAGCCTCGTAATCTTGCTAAGAGTGTTACCGTAGAATAGGGGAGTATGTTTTGAAAGAACAAATGAGACATCAGTGGTGGAAAAGACCTTTAGCGTATGTAATGTTATATGCTATATTAGTGTTTTTGTATATTTATTACGATAAAATGGAGTGGAATGCCAATACAGATATTGTACAATTTCATATGATTTTAGCTGTGGGACTGTCAATATTTGGATTTCTTGCGTGGAAGATTTTTTCAAAAAAAGAGTTGGATAAATATGATGGTATATTAGTAGCGATGGTGTGTATGGGCTTTATTCTTAGAATTGGATACTGCCTTTATACTCCATGGTTTCTAAGACAGCATGATATTGCAACTCCTAGTTTGGATTCCAATGGACATGCGGCATATATTGTGTATTTGTTTAATGGAAAATTACCGGATACAAATGATTATCAATTTTATCATCCACCTTTTTATCATATTTGTTCTGCAATTACCTTGCATATTATTGGCTTTTTCAAGGGTGAAAGTAAAGCGGAAAACCTAATTGAAGGTAGTAAGATGGTTTCTTGTTTTGCAACTTGTGTCACTCTTATACAGGTAAAACATTTGTTCAAAGAAATTGGACTTAAGAAATATGCCTTATGCATTGCATTTGGAATAGTTGCTTTGTTCCCTTATTTCTTTATTGCATCGGGTACGATTAACAATGATGCGTTATCGATTTTGTTTATGGTAATTGCATTTCGTTATACATTAAAGTGGTATGAAAGCAAAAGCTGGAAAGATATTGTTGTTACGGCGTTGGCGTATGGTTTTGGAATGATGACGAAATCTTCCTGTGCAACTATGGCATTGTTTACTGCAGGTGTCATGATTTATGTGTTTGTAAAAGCGTGTAAAGGTGGAACGTGGCTTTTGTATGTCAAGCAGTATCTATTGTTTGGGGGGATAGCACTTCCTTTAGGAATGTGGTATGCCATTCGTAATCTTGTGAAGTTTAATCAACCGATTAATTACGTGTTAGAGTTGCCGGTTGAAAATCCTGTTTGGTGTGGTGATCATACTATTGCAGAACGTTTTTTGCCGGATTTAAGTTTAATTTTCAATGAACCAATTTTTTGTAATCCATGTGAAGATTACAATATTTACGCGTATTCACTTAAAACAGCAATGATGGGTGAATATTCATTTGTAATTTCCACACATATTGTAAGTGCGTTACTGCTCTTTGGTGGATTGCTTGCTGTCATGAGTTTATTAGCAATGATTTATGTAATCATACGTAAAACAAAGGATTTTAAATGGATTAGTCTGGTGTCTGTATGGGTGATACAGATGGTTTCTTTTGTGATTTTTAATGTACAGTATCCATTTGCATGTACGATGGATTATAGGTATATTCCATTTACTTCCCTTGTGGGAGCTGCATCTCTTGGAATGACAGTGCAACTGATGAAACAAAGAACAGACAGCAAACCGACTGGACGACTGAAAAAAGTGATGGAACTTTGTGTAATTGGTATAAGCATTCTGTTTGCAATATTTTCTATCAGCTTTTATTTTATTTCGAAAACTGAAGCGTGACATGCGGGTTTACTTGGAAAGGTGTTTTTTTACAAATGAGAACAAAGAAAATGGTTATTGTAATCGGTGCAGGACCGGCAGGGTTGACAGCAGCGTATGAGTTATTGGAGAAGTCAAAGGAATATGAAGTAGTCGTTTTAGAGGAGAGCGATACTTTTGGTGGTATATCAAGAACGGTAAACCATAATGGAAACAGAATGGACATGGGAGGACACCGTTTCTTTTCTAAAGTTCCTGAGGTAAATGAATGGTGGGAGAAGATGCTTCCAACCCAGGGAAGTCTTTCGAAGGACGATATTATTCTTAAAAGGCAGGGAACAGTAGTTGCAGGAGGTCCAGATCCGGAACATGTAGATCGCGTAATGCTTAGAAGAAACCGTTTATCTAGAATCTTTTTTAATAATAAGTTTTTTGATTATCCGATTTCATTGAAATTTGAAACAATTAAAAATATGGGATTTGGCACAACTGTTGTAGTAGGATGTAGTTATTTTAAAAGCGCTATTTTTAAGAGAAAAGAGAAGTCTTTAGAAGATTTTTATATCAATCGATTTGGTAAGAAGCTGTATTCCATGTTTTTTGAAAATTATACAGAAAACTTATGGGGACGTCATCCCAGCAGTATTTCTCCAGAGTGGGGGGCGCAGCGTGTAAAAGGATTGTCTATTGTTGCTATTCTTAAAGATATGTTTGGAAAGACATTTAAGGGTAAGAATAGAAAAGTTGAAACTTCACTCATTGAAGAATTTGCATATCCTAAACTAGGACCAGGTCAGTTATGGGAAATAACAGCCGAAGAAGTAGAAAAATTGGGTGGTCAGATTAAAAAGAATGCAAAAGTAGTCAATATTCTTAAAAATGAGAAGAATGAATTAACTGGCGTAGTTTATGAGAAAAATGGTCAGAAAGTGGAATTATTGGGCGATTATGTTATTTCTTCCATGCCGGTAAAGGATTTGGTAGAGGGAATGAACGATGTTCCTGAAATGTATGCAAAGATTGCATCAGGGCTTCCTTACCGTGACTATATGACGGTTGGGGTTCTTATTCCTAAACTGAATTTAAAAAATGAAACATCAATCAAAACATTGGGAAATATAGTTCCGGATGATTGGGTTTATGTCCATGACAGAAATGTAAAGATGGGACGTTTTCAGATTTATAATAACTGGTCTCCATATTTGGTGAAAGATGTGGAACATACCGTATGGATGGGACTTGAGTATTTTTGTAATGAAGGTGATTCTATGTGGAATATGAGTGATGTGGATTTTGCTAAAATGGGAATGGAAGAAATGGTTACTATGGGGCTTATCGATTCTGTAGACCAAGTGATTGATTCTCATGTAGAAAGAGTAA
>CADBNB010000080.1 GCA_902795895.1 uncultured Lachnospiraceae bacterium
ATTCCTGAAATTATCTGTCCGGCGCAGGCAGAAGGATGTAATAATAGCTGGCATTTGTATGTGATTCAGGTGTTAGGACGTAAGAGGAAAAATGTATTTGATGATTTAAGAGCGGTAAATATCGGTGTAAATGTTCATTATATTCCGGTATATAAACACCCTTATTATCAGAAAAATGGTTATGAAAAAGTGCTTTGTCCAAATGCGGAGCAGTATTATGATAGAGCAATTAGTCTTCCTATGTATCCGCTTTTATCTGAGGAAGAACAGGAATATGTAATTGAACAGGTGATAAAAGTTGTGAAGTCATAATATGAGAAAGAGGGAGAAAAAATGGGGAAATTAGTTAGTATAGTAATGCCAAATTATAATTATTCAATGTTTATCCGTCAGGCACTTGACAGTGCTTTGGCGCAGACTTATGAAAATATCGAGATTATTGTAGTGGATGATAAATCTACAGATAATTCATTGGAAATTATTGGGGAATATGTAAAGAAAGATTCGAGAGTAAAATCATATCCGAATAAAAAGAATTTAGGAGTAGTTGCAAGTCACAACCGTTGTCTTGAATTGGCAAAAGGTGAATATGTGGTTGTGCTATCTTCAGATGACTATTTACATCCGGATTTTGTGAAAGAGTGTGTGGATTATCTTGATAAATATCCCACAGCAGGTATGGTTTCCAGTGATGTGTGGTATGTAGACAATGATGGAACTGTGACTTCTCCAGAACCATTTTACCCGGAAAGCTTTTTCTGTAAGGGACAGTATCAGTGTAAAGTATGGTTATTTACAAATACTTTTGTGCCTTCTCAGGTTTTGTTCCGCAAAGAAGCAGTGTTGGATCCGGAAATCGGCGGAGCATTCAGTTATCTGGCTGATACATTTATTGACACAGAATTGTGGTTTAGACTTTGTTTAAAATACGATTTTGTATATATGAAAAAGAAATTGGCTTATTATCGTATGCATATGGGTAGTTTTTCAAAATCCTATGAAAACATGAAGTATTTCTTACAGTTTTATTTATCAAGAAAGCGTTTTGGAGAGCTAATTCGTTCCAATGAATATTTAGCTCCTCATGCAAAAGAAGCGGTTAAGCGAACGATGAGAATTGGAACAAGATGTCTTAGAACTATGTTGGAAGCAGGAGATTATAAGGTGGCAAAACAGTATCTTTGTCTTGTGGAAGGGTTAGACCCGGATGTGGTAGAGATGCCATATTATGATTTTGTGATGAAATGTATTGAAAATCAATCATGTGAGGATATGGATACTCTAAGAAAACTGGAAAATGAGTATGCTGAGATTTGTAAAGCGCCAGAAAATAGAGGAAAAAATGGAAGTGCACCATATGATTTGCCAGAAGAAGTTGAGATAATAGAAGCAAAATAGAAAAACGTCATTAGGATAAGGGGAATGCTATGAAGGTATTATATTATAATTGGATTCAATTTGATAATAAAACGAATAGTGGTGGTGGAGTAAACTTATATCAAAAAAACATTATAGAAGGCTTTTTGAAAAGGGAAGATTATGAAATCTTTTTCGTTAGTTCTGGAAGAGAGTATATGAATTGCGACAAAGAAGGCGCTTGGCTTCAGGAAACTGATAATGTTTATGGAGAAAAATGTAAAACTTTTACCATTATTAATTCACCAATATTAGCGACTGGAGATTACTTAGGCGAAGATGATATCAATTGTTATTTAAATGATTTGACACTATATGGTATATTAAAAAAATTTATAGAAGAATATGGACCTTTTGATGTGATTCACTTTAATAACTTTGAGGGCTTATCGTTGCATGTGTTGGATATAAAACATGACTTCCCAACAACTAAAATAATATATTCATTACATAATTATTACCCATTTTGCACACAAGTAAATTTATGGTGTAACGGAGAAAAAAATTGTAAGGATTATATCAATGGAAAAAAATGTCTTACATGTCATATTGAAAATGGTGTGAGTGAAAAAATTAAAAAAAAGTTAGCAATAACAAATAAATATAATGGTAGCGATGATGAAAAGAAAAATATTGAATTGGAAAATGTAGATATAGAGTATGCCAGTAAAATAAAACCTAATGATAATGCAGATGTGTATGTGAAATTTAGAAATGCAAATGTTGAACAATTAAATAATAAAGTTGACCTAATTTTGGCTGTTTCTGATAGAACGAGAAATATTGCCGTATCAATGGGGATTGATGAAAAGAAAATTATAACAAACTATATTGGAACCAAGTTTGCTAATGTTCAAAGAATTGAAAAGAAAGATATGGCGGATGATTTATTTACAATTGTTTATATGGGATATATGAGGAAGGATAAAGGATTCTATTTTTTTCTTGATGCTTGTGAAAAAATGGAAACACAACTTGCGAAAAAAATGAGGGTGATTTTTGCATCAAGATTAACGGATGAACAAGCAAAAAAACGTATAGATAAATTGCAAAAAAAATTTGGTGATGTTGTATTTTATGATGGATATACCCATGATAATATCAGGGATATTTTGAAAAAAACGGATTTGGGTGTAGTGCCGGTATTATGGGAAGATAATCTTCCACAGGTGGCGATTGAAATGAAAGCGTATGGTATTCCGATTTTGGCAAGTGATTTGGGAGGAGCAAGTGAATTAAGTGATAATGAATTATTTAAGTTTAGGGGAGGAGACTTAGAATCATTCAATCAGAAATTGAAATTCCTTGTTAATAATAAAGAAATGTTACCAAAGTATTTTGTTTCGAAGTATA
>CADBNB010000081.1 GCA_902795895.1 uncultured Lachnospiraceae bacterium
ACAGAGAGTAAACTGCTCACACGGAGCAATTCACCGGTACCCAAAGAAGCGCCGATTTCAAGACGCTTAATGGATGGAGTGATATCCGTTAATCCTGAGAAGGAAAGGCTGCCTTTTTGATACAAATAAGTAAGTGCATCTGTAGTTTCTCTCTGATTTTGACGGATTTCTTCTATATCTGTGGATGGAGTTAAGTTTCTTACACGTTCTTTCGCAATGGAAGATGAAGCAAACTCCACTAATTGTTCAATAATTTTATAATATTCTAAAGTTTTTAATGCTTTTTTGTTCATACATAACTTCCTTTCTTCATTACCCTATCCATTGTACCCTATTTCAGTGGAAAAGAAAACCGTTGGAAAGAAAAAAAGACCGTAGTATTCGGGGCTTAGATATGTTATAATAATGTACAGGTATGCATAAAAGAGAGCGGTCGGAGGTGAAGAAATGATAGATGCAAAAAAAGTTCAAATGATGACGAAACTAGCGATGTTTGAAAAAAAGGAAGAACAACAGGCACTTCAGATTGTTGAGTATAGTCGCTGGAATTATGTGAGTATGGAACTTTTAAAGACCTTTGTCTGTGTGACCATTGGATATGTGCTTCTTGTTGGATTGTTAATCTTTGGAAAGATGGACTATTATCTGGAACATTTTTTTACAAAGGAATTTGAGCATTTTCTTCATAAAGCCGTGGTATGGTATATCGTTGTGATTTTGTTTTATTTTCTTGTTGGTGGTATGGCATATTACGTGCGATATCGAAGAGCAAAGAAAAAGGTAGTTGTATATGATCGGTTGTTAAGCCAGCTTCGCAGTTACAATCGAAAACATAAAAAATAAATGTTGCCTACAATAGTTTGGGAGTAATGGCAATAAATCGATGGAAAGGAAAGACAAAAAAGTCAAAGATAGTATGAGTGTTGAAGTTTACACAAATTGGATGTTACAGATGAAAGAAAAATTATATGAGAGGTATATAAAGTACGAGCCACTTGCAAAGTATTTGAGAAAGATGCTTATGGCATTTTTAACCTTTCAATGCATTGGAATCGCGTATCCGTATAAGGGGATTTTTTGTAATGTATTTGTTATTTTTGGTTTGGCTTTGTTAGCAGGTTTTTTGTTTGATGAGCTAATTGTGATTTTGAGTTTATTGTTTGCGTGTGCTCAATTATATTTTTTGACGCCAATTTTGGCAGGAATCGTATTTGCCTCTTGTATATTAATATATATGATGATGTTAAGATATTCACCTAAGACGATATGGGTAGCTATCATGCTTCCTGTTGCACTGGCACTTCATATTCCTTTGGCGGTTGTAATACCTATAGGATTATTTTTTTCACCTATGGCAAGTTTGTCTGTTGCGGGAGCGACGGTGATTTATTACGTGTTGGATATAGTAAGAAAGTGTGCATTTACCTACACCGATAAGACAGATATTATGGTTTTAGGGGAAACTTTGGTGAAACAAATCGTAGAAAATCCACAGATGTATGTTTCAGTAGTAGTTTTATGTGGACTGAGTCTTTTCGTTTATTTCATAAGATTTCATCAGATGGCATTATCATTTGAACTTAGCATTGGAATGGCGACAGTTTTGGCAATTATTCTTTTCCTTTTAGGAAATGTATTTTGTCGATGCAATTTTTCGGTACAAGCTTGTGTTTTGGGAAGTTTTAGTGGCGGATTGATTGCGTTGATTATACAGATGTATTGTAGAATATTAGATTATGGTGCAGTAGAACAGCTTCGTTTTGAAGATGAGGATTATTATTATTATGTAAAGGCTGTGCCAAAATTAAAACATAATGCAGACAAGTAGTTTTGTAAGCATAGGGAGGAGGCAGTATGAAGGATGTATTAAATGCATTAAAAAATTATTTTTCCTGGTTACAGTTACCGGAATTTGACTTTATTGATTTATTGGAAATTGGTCTTATTGCCTATGCTGTTTATCAGATTATTATTTGGATTAAAAAGTCAAGAGCCTGGACTTTATTGAAGGGGCTTGTCATGTTATTTGCAATTTGTGGTCTTGCAATTTTGTTTAACATGAATGTTATTTTATGGATTTTTGACAAGTGCCTGGCTGTAGGTATTACAGTATTGGTAGTTGTATTTCAGCCGGAACTTAGAAAGGCGTTGGAACAGTTAGGAAGAAATCAGTTTATGAGTTCTTTGTTCTTTTTGGATGATAATAAATCCAGAGGGGAAGGTTTCTCTGTAAAAACTATCAATGAGATTGTTCGTGCTACAGTTGAGTTAGCAAGAACAAAGACAGGAGCGTTGATTGTAATTGCAAACCAGGAATCTCTTGCAGAATATGAGAGAACCGGTATTATACTTGATGCAGCCATAAGTAGTCAGTTGCTTATTAATATTTTTGAACATAATACACCATTACATGACGGGGCAATTGTGGTAAAAGATGAGAGAATCGTTGCTGCAACCTGTTATCTGCCATTGTCTGATAATATGGGACTTAGCAAAGAACTTGGAACGAGACATCGTGCTGGGGTTGGTATCAGTGAAGTGACAGATAGTATGACCATTATCGTATCAGAGGAAACCGGAAAAGTTTCTATCGCAGTTGGTGGTAAGTTGATACGTAATGTGGATGGTGAATATTTGAAAAGTAGATTAGAAAATAGAACAGGAAATGAGGAAGAGGATAGAAAATTCAAGATTCGTAACATCATAAATAAGAAAAAAGAAATGTAGAGGTGGGAATGTGAAGGAGATTATAATGAAAAACTTCTCACTGAAAATCCTTGCCATAGTAATCGGATTTGCAGTGTGGGTATTGGTAAATAATATAGATGATCCGGTGCGTACAACAACTTTTAATAATATCGAAGTAACTTTAGAAAATGAATCGGTATTTAATGAATTGAATAAAGTGTATGAGATTAAAAACGGTGGCACTATCAATGTTACTGCAAAGGGGAAAAGAAGCGTATTACGCCGAATTAAGGCAAGTGATATTGTTGCAAAAGCGGATTTGTCGCAGATGTCTTTGACAAACGCAGTAGAAATCAGACTATATTGCAGAAGTTCAGAGAGTGTTACTTTGTCTGCTGATGTAAATATGTTGACGATTTCGTTGGAGGATAAGGCTACTGCAAGATTCAAAGTGGATGCGTCTACCATTGGTGATTTAGCTCCTGGCTATGCTCTTGGAAATATTACTGTACAGCCGTCATTAGTGCGGGTGTCAGGTGCACAGTCGCAGATTGATCGTATTGCGGATGTTCGCGTACAAGTGGATGTTGAGGGGGCGTCTGAAAACTTTAAGACAACAGCTGTTCCAAAGGCATATGACAGCAAAGGAAAAGAAATTACAGATGCGAAACTTACATTTAGTTCAGAACGGGTGCGTGTAGATATTGAAGTGAATGACACAAAGGAAGTTCCTGTTGTTATAAATATTGAAGGAAAACCTGCTAATGGCTATTACGTTATGCCTGCAGAATATGAACCACAGACCATTACTATTACAGGTTCGGAAGCTGCTTTGAAGAAATGTGATTCAATCCCAATTACTTATGATGTGACAGGAAAAAAAGAAAAAGTATACGAAGTGATTGAGTTGGCAGATTGGTTACCGGCTGGCATTTCTGTTGTAGATGAGAGTGTAACTACGATTAATTTGGAAATTGATATATCAAAACAGAAACTTCAAACGGTTGCTTTATACACCGAGGATATTGAAATTAAAAATCTGGAAGACGATTATACTTACGAATTTACCGTGAGTAAAGTTGACGTGGAAGCAATCTGGGCAAATGACGATATGACAGGAGCCATAGCTTCAGGAGATTTGAATGCGTATATTGATTGTTCTCAACTTGGAGAAGGAGAGCATACGGTTCAGGTTAAATTTAAATCAGAGGATAAGATTTTGGTGGAAGCAGAAGTGACAGTTTCTATTCGTATTCAGTTAAAAGAGACTGAAGCAGTTGTTACAACAAAGCAACCAAAAACTACGGTGGAACCAACGGTAGAACCAACGGAAGAGCCTGAACAAGAGGATAAAGACAAGGAAGAGGAAAAAGAATAAGAATAAGTAGTGTTGTAGCTTGACAAAAAAATGAAATTATGGCATTCTTTGTTGAAGAAGAAAACAGGGAAAGGAAATCATTGTGAAAAAATATATTGCAAATTTTGAAAAATATAGGTTTCTTCTTGGTGAGTTAGTCAAGAAAGATATTAAATTAAAGTATAGAAGATCTAAACTCGGAATTATGTGGACACTGATTGAGCCGATTCTTATGGCAATTGTTTTAACTATTGTCTTTTCAAATTTAAGAGGAAACAAAATGCACGGCTTTCCGGTATATTTGTTGGCAGGTCGTACATTATTTCAGTTTTTTAATACCGGAACAAAAGCTGCCGCAAGGTCGATACGTTCCAATAGTGGTATGATGCGTAAGGTGTATATTCCTAAGTATATGTATCCCCTTGGAAGTGTTTTGTCAAATTTTGTGACGTTTTTGATTTCTATGATTGTACTTGTTGGAGCTTGCGTAATTTTTAAGATTCAAGTTACAAAATATATTTTATTGGCACCAATACCATTGTTCATACTAATGGTAATGACATTCGGAATGAGTATGATTTTAGCAACGCTGGAAGTCTTTTTCCGTGATGTGGAATATTTGTGGACGGTTACGACCACATTGATTATGTATTGTACGGCTATTTTCTATGTGCCTGAAAAGATGCACAGTGAATTATTGTTGGTTATTTTGAAATGGAATCCTGTATATGGAGTGATACGTAATTTCCGTGAATCTATATTTTACGGGAAAATGCTTGATGCATGGTCACTTGGTTATTCGGGAACGGTTGCTGTTTTGTTAACATTAATAGGTGTTTACCTATTTTATAAGAAGCAGGATGAATTCATTTTGTATTTATAAGACTTGTGAGTGAGTTTGACAAGAACAAAATGAATACATCGGAAATGTCTGGAGGAAGAAACATGTCACAGCAGAAAACTGCTTTAAAAGTAAATCATGTCAGCATGAAATTTAATATGTCACAGGAAAAAGTTGACAATATTAAAGAATATTTTATTAAAATTGTAAAAAAAGAATTATCCTATCAGGAATTTTGGGCATTAAATGACGTGAATTTTGAACTAAAAAGAGGAGAACATCTTGGAATTCTTGGATTAAATGGAGCTGGTAAATCAACGCTTCTTAAGGTGATTTCCGGCGTATTAAAGCCAACCAGAGGAAATGTGGTTACAAAAGGGAAAGTAGTTCCGCTTTTGGAACTTGGTGCCGGATTTGATAAACAGTATACCGGTGCGGAAAACATTTATTTGTATGGTGCAATGCTTGGCTATACAAAGAAATTTATTGATGAAAAATACGATGAAATTGTAGAATTTTCGGAATTAGGAGACTTTATCAATGTTCCTATGAAAAACTATTCTTCGGGAATGAGAGCAAGACTCGGATTTTCCATTGCAACGGTTGTAAAACCGGATATTCTTATTTTAGATGAAGTGTTATCCGTAGGAGATGCGTCTTTTAGACAAAAGAGTGAAGAAAGAGTAAAATCTATGTTTGATGAAGGTGTAACAGTACTATTTGTTTCACATTCTTTAGAACAGGTAAAACGTATCTGCGATAAGGCAATTATTTTGGAACATGGTACAATAATTGCCAAAGGTGATGTGGAAGAGGTTGCAGAAATTTATCAGACAAAAATCAAGAGAAAAAAGAAAAGAAAGAAAAAAGCAGAGTAGATTAATTGGGCATATCATTGTGATGTGCCCTCTTGTTTTAATTGGAAATTTTATTCTTTGATGACATTTGTCGTTATTTATTTGTTGACAAATGTCAACGTAAGAATTATAATACAAAATGTAAGAACAATTACAATAGATTCACAAATATGCGCAATTTGTACGGAAGGAGGATATTATGAAGGAAAAGAGTAATCGATTACCAGACTCAGAACTTGCAGTGATGCAGGTAATCTGGGACTTAGAGACACCGGTGGGATCAGGAGCCATCGTTGCAAAGATGGAGGAAGAAAAGGGGTGGTCACGTTCAACCACGCAAGTACTACTAAATCGTTTAGAGGAGAAGGAGTTTCTTGTGAGTGAAAAAAATGGACGATTGAAACTATACACACCTGCGGTAAAGAAAGATGACTATGTGAGCAATGAGACAAAGAATTTTCTGGAACATTTTTATCAGAATTCCTATCAGGGGCTTATCGCTTCCCTTGTGAAAGATGAAAAAATAACAGAAGATGATATTGATGAGATTGTATCAATCATTAAGGGAAAATAGGAGGGATGAAGCATGGTAGCTTTATTTCATAGTATGCTGTTTCGCTCGGTGATATTTAGCATTCCGTTGTTTGCTGTAATCTTGATAACAAGCAAATATCAGAAGAAATTCCGGGCGGCGGGAATCTACTATTTATGGAGTATTATAGCCATATGTATGCTGGTTCCATCCATTTCATTGATTCATATAAACACGGTGCATGTTTCTTTCCCGGGAATTTTACATATCAATGGTGAGAGTGAAAGAAAAGAAGAGATTGAGACAGGGAACATAGATATAGAAAAAACGGATACAAAAACAGAGTTTTCGGAAAAAGAAGTGGTTTCAGATTTGCAGAAAAACAATGTAAAGTCAGAGAAAAACCTAGAAAACGAAGGAAAAGCAAATCATACGAAAACAGAAATTTCAAAACCAGTAACGGTACAAAAGGAAAATAAGCCATCCAATGTAAATCATATTTTCCTTTCATTAGGTTTAAAGTATATTTCTCTTGTTGGAGCTGTGGTTTGGCTGTTAGGAATGGCAGTGTATTTCTTATATACAGGGATTTGTTATTTGTCTGTAAAAAGAAAACTGTTTCGATGGAGCAGACAATCTTCCAAGGAGGAAAAGAAAATCCTTGAAAAGATGAAACATCAGCTTGGAATTCACACATCCTTTCGATTGTTGCATAGCGAATATGCAATGTCGCCCATGCTGATAGGTCTTAAGAAACCGACCATTCTTTTGCCGATGAAAACATACGAACCGAAGGATTTTGCTTTTATATTAAAACATGAGCTGGTTCATTATAAACATCATGACATTGTGAAGAAATGCGTATTTCACGTGATAAGAGGTGTTTATTGGTTCCATCCGCTGGTTCATATCATGTATCAGAAGGTAAATTTCTGTATGGAGCTTTATTGCGATGAGACAGTAATCAAGGCACAGGATGAAGCATTTTGCCAAAACTACAGTCTCGTGTTGTTAGACGCCTTGAGAAATCAGTCCAGCAATGGCTATATTCCTCTCACTACGTATCTGAATGGAGGAAAAAAGCAGATGAAAGAACGATTTAAACATATTATGAGTCAGGGAAAGAAAACCCGCGGAACCATGCTATTTGCATGTTTAGCCATCCTTTGTATGATGGTAACAACGGTATCTTGTGGTACGAAAAACACCATTACTGAAAAGAATGTGGCAAGCAAAGTACAAAATGAGGGAAGTGATTCTAAGATCCTTGCCAATAACAAAATCAATCTTTTGCTTGCTGGAGTGGATAACATACATGATGAAAGAAACGGAAGAGCCGATGCCATTGTTTTGTTAACTGTAGATCAGGAGCAGAAAACAATCACAGCCACAGATATGGTGAGAGACTTGTATGTAGACATTGAAGGTCATGACAAAAATAAATTAAATGCTGCATACGCTTACGGTGGTGCGAAACTTCTTGAGTCAACAGTGGAAAAGAATTTAAACATTGACATTTCTGGAACTGTTTCCGTAGGGTTTGACCAGATGGAAAAAATCATCGATGATTTAGGTGGAATTGACCTTACCATTACGAAAAAAGAAGCAGATTATTTGAATAAAACCAACTATATTTCCAGAAAGTCTTGCAGAAACTTAGTCAAAGGAACACAGACATTAAACGGAACTCAGGCATTAGGCTATGCAAGAGTAAGAAAAGTGGAAACAGAAGAACACAAAAACGATGCATTTGGCCGCGGATATCGTTTTGGAAAAATACTGAAGGCTATTTTGAAAAAAGGAACAAGTATTTCCATTACGGATGCGATTTCCTTAGTTTCAAAATACGGTAACCAGTTGTCAGAAGATTTATCAATCGATGACATGATTGCTTTGGCAAAATGTGCCATGGACAAAGACTTCAAGCTACAATTTCAGCAAATCCCAATGGAAGGGGATACATATACTGCATGTTCGGAGAAATGTGGTTGTGTGATAGAGATGGATTTAAGTACTTCCAATGCATTAAAGGCTATCGGTGTATCTACTTCGAAAGAGGATAAGTTACTTGATGAAGATAAGACAGCAAATGAGGATACATCTTCCATCAATAAATATGAAGCAGTAGATGAGGCACAGTCTGAAAATGCTGATTCAGTAGTGTTACGTGAAATACCAGCAGATGGATTGGTAGATGAAGCCCAGTATGAAAGAGTCCAGTCAAATGAACCGGATGAAATACCGGGAAGAATGAACGCAAATATTATGGATGCTGATTAATATGAGCAGGCTCCGTTAAGTAAGTTTCTGACGCTTTAGCAACTTGGAACCTGCCATGCGGAAACGTCTCAAGAGCGAAGCGATTGGTCGACGTTGAACGCTATAATCAGTTACTAATACTTTTAAAGTCGACAGCCATTATGGAGAGTAATTCTCTGTAATGGTTGTTTTTGACGTTATGGGAAATTGCGATGCAAAACGCTTTATTCCTAAAATATGCTTATCAACCACTCTGTTTTATGGTATACTTGTAGTTAAGCATAAGCCCTTGATTATGGGGAACGTATAAATAGATATGGATGGGAGTGAAAAAGGATGCAAATGAAATTGGCAACAGGCGTACAGAGTTTTGAAAGAATAAGAAGTGAAAAACTTTTTTTTGTTGATAAAACTAGTTTTATCAAGGAATGGTGGGAACGTAAAGATGATATCACACTCATAACCCGTCCACGCCGTTTTGGAAAGACCTTAAATATGAGTATGTTGGATTGCTTCTTTTCATTCCAATATGCCAATCGTGGCGATTTATTTGAAGGTCTGTCTATCTGGGACGAGGAAGAATTTAGACAGTTGCAGGGAACCTATCCAGTGATTAATTTGAGTTTCGCAACTGTGAAATGTACAGATTATGAGAGTGCGTGTAAGTTGATTTGTCAAACGATTACAAATGCCGTGCGACCTTATGCAGACTTGAAGAATGATATGCAAGTTGATGAAACGGATAGACGTTTTTTGAAGCAAATTGATATAGACATGCCAAATCATGTTGCAATACAGAGTTTACAAGTGTTATCTTCTGTTTTAGAGTCTTACTATGGCAAGAAAGTGATTATTTTGCTGGACGAATACGACACACCTCTTATAGAAGCATATACTCACGGTTATTGGAAAGAAATGACAGAATTTATGCGTGGATTTTTTAATGCGACCTTTAAGTCAAATCCTAGTTTGTATCGAGGAGTAATGACAGGAATAACACGTATTAGTAAAGAATCTATGTTCTCCGATTTAAATAATTTAAAAGTTTGTACAACCACTTCAAAAGAATATGCCACCTGTTTTGGCTTTACCGAAGAAGAGGTTTTTGCTGCTATGGATTTGTATGGCTATGGAGAGCAAAAAGAAGAAGTAAAACGTTGGTATGATGGCTTTATCTTTGGAAAACAGAAGGATATGTACAATCCGTGGTCGATAATTCAATTCTTGTCTGTTGGTGATTTTAAAAATTATTGGGTAAATACTAGTTCCAACGCACTGGTAAATCATTTGATGAAAACAGGTTCTAAAAACATAAAAATGGAATTGGAAATGCTTATAAAAGAGCAAACGATTTTGGTAGATATGGAGGAAGAAGTCGTTTATAATCAATTGGACAATAACCCAAAGGCAATATGGGGACTGTTGGTAGCCAGTGGATATCTGAAGGTTGTTAATATTCACGCAGAGGAAGATTACCGTGGTCATAGACACATCAAATATGAATTGTGCATTACCAATGAAGAAGTGTATCAAATGTTTGAAGAATTTGTGGAAGGTTGGTTTCATACAGACGAAATTGGA
>CADBNB010000082.1 GCA_902795895.1 uncultured Lachnospiraceae bacterium
ATCTCTGAATTCAAAACTTTTTTAAACTCTTCATTTCCACGATTTAAAAAAATCCCCATATTATCGCTCCTAACCGTTCTTGTCTATTGCATCATTGTCGTCAATATCCGCAACAAGCTATCTGCAATCATCTCAATTTCAGATGCTATTTATCTAGAGTTATATCCATCTTATATGTACTAGTATATCAGTTTCGATTACCGGTGTCGATAGGCATACCAAAAGACCGCATATTCCCATTTATACCAAGAGATACGGTCTTCTTTGCTATAATACATTCATAAATTAATAAGTAATATTTCCATTTTTCCATTTCCCAAGAAACACATCTGCATTAAGTCCCCTACCTTTTTTATTTTTTCCTGTTTTCGCATTTTTTTAACCTAAAATGTACCAGTCAAGACAGTTCTATCCCTTCAAATCTTCAGCCCACTGTGCTTCCTTAAATCCCACAAGCACCGTATCTCCATTTATAACCAGAGGTCTTTTTACTAACATACCATTGGTGGCTAGTAGTTCTAACTGTTCTTCCTCGCTCATAGTAGGAAGTTTATCTTTCAATTTCATTTCTTTATACAACATTCCACTGGTATTAAAAAACTTTTTCAGCGGAAGTCCGCTCTTTTCATACCATTCTTTTAATTCCTCATAGGACGGATGCTCCTCCGCAATATGACGCTCCGTAAAATCAATCTTTTGCTCCACAAGCCATTTCTTTGCTTTTTGGCAAGTGGTACATTTTGGATAACATAAAAATAACATGTTGTCTCCTCTCCCTTCTTTTGTTATTTAATAAATGTACGAATTAGACCTAATACCAATATAAGTATAATTGTAATTGTTATGCTATTCACTCTATGCATCAATTGTTTTTCGTTATCTTCAACCAACTCTAGCATGACTGCGATATTATGAAACAAAAAAGAGCCAAAACAATCTTTCGATGATTCCAGCTCTTTTTAATATCATCCTATAACAAAAATGGTTTTACATTAACCCCAACTGCTAACGCAGTTGATTCTAGATTCTCTTCAAGTACTCACCTGTACGAGTATCGATACTGATTACGTCACCTGTCTCAACGAACAATGGAACGTTAACAGTAGCACCTGTTTCAACAGTAGCTGGCTTATTAGCACCTGTAGCTGTATCTCCCTTGAAACCTGGCTCTGTATCAGTAATCTGTAACTCAACGAACATAGGTGGCTCGATTGCAAAGATTTCTCCGTTGTGAGAAAGCATCTTAACCATTTCGTTTTCCTTAACGAATTTCAATGAATCACCGATCTGATCCGCTGTCAATGCAAACTGATCATATGTCTCAACATCCATGAAGTTGAATGAATCTCCATCTGCATATAAATACTGCATATCCTTCTTTTCGATATGTGCCTGTGGACACTTCTCTGTAGGACGGAAAGTCTTTTCAACTACTCCACCACTCTTAATGTTTTTAAGCTTTGTACGAACAAACGCAGCTCCCTTACCTGGTTTTACATGCTGGAACTCGATAATCTGATAAATATTGTTATCGTATTCGATTGTCATACCATTTCTAAAATCGCCTGCTGAAATCATATTATAAATCCTCCTTAATTAATATCTAGCGTTAATCGTGTGCGAAAATCGCACACTACTTTTTATAGTTTATAATAGATTACGCCTTTTTTCAACTATTTT
The DNA here is from genome assembly GCA_902795895.1 of uncultured Lachnospiraceae bacterium. Lineage (GTDB taxonomy): Bacteria > Bacillota > Clostridia > Lachnospirales > Lachnospiraceae > CAG-411. The sequence goes on from CADBNB010000082.1 coordinate 1,681, forward strand.
TTTCAACGAACCAAATCCAATCCATTTCCAACCATTATAACTCAATCAAATGTTTTGGAGAATGAGTAAAGTTTTCGCATCCGTCTTTCGTAACGACCACAAGGTCCTCAATTCGCACGCCACCAAAGTTTTCAATATAAACTCCCGGTTCCACAGTCTGTGTCACATTCGGTAAAAGAATGGAACTTTCTGAAGGAGAAAGTCTTGGACTCTCATGAATAAACAATCCTACACTATGTCCAAGTCCATGCCCAAAACATTTTCCATATCCTGCTTTTTCAATGATATCTCTTGCCACTTCGTCAACTTCTGCACCGGTAAGACCTGCTTTAATCATGTCTAATGCTGCCAATTGTGCATCCAAAACTAACTGGTAAATCTTCTTTTGCTCGGCATTCGCCTTTCCTACCACAATGGTTCTTGTCATGTCAGAACAATATCCGGCATACAGACATCCAAAATCCATAGTAATAAAAT
>CADBNB010000083.1 GCA_902795895.1 uncultured Lachnospiraceae bacterium
GTAATAGGAAATTGCGATGTGAGGATGCGCAGACCGCGGAGATGGAGTTAATTGCTGCGCAATACCGCGGTCGCGCTAGAGTTTTGCTTGCAAAACTCTTTGTTCTAGGATGAAGTTTCCTATAGCAAAATGTAATATAATTAATCTTTTTTCCACTCAAGCATCAATCCAGCCCAGGTAAGTCCGCCACCGAAACCTGCTAAGGCAATTTTATCGCCATTTTTTAACTTGCCACTTTTGTTCACTTCATCTAACAGGATGGCGATACTGGCAGCAGAAGTATTGCCGTATTTATCTAAATTCATAGGAAACATATCTTCACTAAGCTTAAGTCTTCTGGCAGCAGCTTCAATAATACGCTTGTTTGCTTGGTGAAGAAGTATTAAATCTAAATCTTCCAAAGGAATATTTGTTTTTTCTGATAAAGAATTTAAAATATGAGGAATGGTTCGAACTGCGAATTTGAAAACAGCCTGACCGTCCATTTCTACATATGGTTGCACAGCTTCATGTTTGGTATAAGGATTGACTAATGGGCGGTTTCCAAGCATCAATGCAACGCCTTTTACACCGTCTGCACCGCCTTCAATGGCTAAAATACCATTTTCAGAAGGACCAAGAACTGCTGCACCGGCACCATCTCCAAATAATACACAGGTACTGCGGTCGTTCCAGTCTAAAATCTTCGATAATGTCTCAGCACCTACCACAAGCACATGTTTTAAAAGACCGGCACTAATAAAGGCGTGGGCGGTCTGAAGCCCATACATAAAACCGGAACATGCAGCATTGATATCGTAACACATAGCGTTGGTAGCACCAATAGCTGCCTGTACTTTACAAGCGGCATTTGGCATAGCTCCATCCGGGGTTATGGTGGCTACAATGATGAGGTCTAAATCTTTTGCTGACAGCTTTGCATCTTCTAAAGCTTTGGTTGCGGCTTCGATTGACATTGTTGTGACGGTTTCGTCTACTGAGATTCTACGGTTTACGATACCGGTTCGCTCTCTGATCCATTCATCGTTTGTATCAACGATTTTTGCCAAATCATCATTACTAACTACTTTTGCCGGCAAGGCACTTCCGGTTCCTAAAATTGCTGATGTTTTCATTTTTTTGTCCTACCATTTCTTTTTTTCGTTCTTTATGTAAATGAATAAAGTATCAATTTAACGTCCTCTACACTTTTGGTTACGCTATTTGTTGCAAATGTCAGAATGAAATATTCGCATTGCGTAATATTTGGTGCCAAAATAAGAACTGCATTTTGTTTTTATTTGACACAAAAGAGTCCTTTAACTTATACAAGAGAGAAAATAAAATCTTGCAAAAAAATATATTATGAAAAAATTGGATGCAATCTTGACGCATAATTATTCAAGTAGTAAACTAGAGATAGTTTTTTTGTTTATGATAGATGGGATGGAAAGAGTTTTATTATTTTTGCAAAATGATATTGGCTTGTAATAAAAGACTCAGTGTTGCATGCTTTATCATAAGCAGATGATTATTTTGAGAGTTTTTATACAGAAAGGAAGCGTTTCAAATGAGTAATTTAGATTGGGGAAACTTAGGATTTGGCTATCGCCAGACAAATCAGCGTTACGTATCAAATTTTAAAAATGGTGCTTGGGATGCAGGTACTATGACAACAGATGACACTGTCACAATCAGTGAGTGTGCAGGTGTGCTTCAGTATTGTCAGGCATGTTTTGAAGGATTGAAAGCGTATAGAACAGAGGATGGTCGTATCGTCACATTCCGTCCTGATTTAAATGCAGCAAGAATGGCAGATTCTGCTAAGAGACTTGAAATGCCAGTATTTCCAGAAGATCGTTTTATTGAAGCTGTTAAGCAGGTTGTAGCAGCAAATAAAGACTTCGTACCACCATATGGTTCAGGCGCAACATTATACCTTAGACCATATATGTTTGGTAGCAGTCCTGTAATTGGTGTTAAACCGGCAGAAGAATATCAGTTCAGAATGTTCTGTACTCCAGTAGGACCTTACTTCAAGGGTGGCGCTAAGCCAATCACAATCCGTGTTTGTGATTATGACCGTGCAGCTCCTCATGGAACAGGACATATCAAGGCTGGTCTTAACTACGCTATGAGTTTACATGCTATCGTAGAAGCTCATAACGAAGGTTTTGATGAAAATATGTACTTAGATGCAGCAACAAGAACTAAGGTTGAAGAGACAGGTGGAGCAAACTTCTTATTTGTAACAAAGGACAATAAGGTTGTTACACCTAAGTCTGACAGTATTTTACCATCTATCACACGTCGTTCTTTGATGTATGTTGCAAAAGAGTACTGTGGATTAGAAGTAGAAGAAAGAGAAGTATTCTTCGATGAAGTTGAGAACTTTGTAGAGTGTGGTCTTTGCGGTACTGCAGCTGTCATTTCACCAGTTGGAAAGATTAACGACCATGGTAGAGAAATCGTAATGCAGAATGGTTCAACAGAAATGGGACCTATCACAAAGAAACTTTACGATACACTTACAGGTATCCAGATGGGACGTATCGAAGCTCCAGAAGGATGGATTATGGAAATCAAATAGTGAAGAAATAGAGCATAAGAAACGGCTTATATATGTTGGGAGACTAACATATATAGGTCGTTTTTTCTTTAGGTTTTCACGTATCCAAAGAATAACATGCAAGCATGAATTCTATTTTGTCTACGGAAAATACTTTTAAATACATTAAAATCTCATTAAAAATAAGTTTTTTTGACGAAAATTTGCAATAAAAATTTTGTATTTAGTATCTAAAGATATTTCGCCTGAGTAAATATTTAGTGTGGTATTTTACTAAAAAAGGGGTAAAATATATAAGGAAAATCTATAAGGTTCACAAAAAACGGAAAAAGAACCTTTTTTACTAGATTTTTGTGTTGTGGGGGTGTATGATTGATAAATCAAAGGGCTTTTCCACTTTTTCGACGTCGAAACAGTTGAAGAGCCCTTGCTATGTTATTTGGTTGTATAATAGCAACTAGAAACATACCAATAGGAGGTGAACTACATGGATGAGTTCATTGAAGAACTGATGGAGTCGATGGACTGCGGTACTAAGTATATTGGAAATATTCCAATACCAAATGCAGTAATCAACTCATGGATCATCATGGCGATACTTATGGTGCTTACGTTGGTGTTTGTAAGAAATCTAAAAGTAGTACCTACAAGTAAAGTGCAGATGGTGGTTGAAGCTATCGTACAGTTCATCAATAACTTTTTTGGTGGAATTCTTGGGGAGGCAGGAAAAGGATACATTCCATTTCTTGGCACGGTGATGATTTACATTGTGTTTGCAAACATATGTGGATTGTTTGGACTGGAGCCACCGACAAAAGATTTGCGAGTGACAGCGGCACTTGCACTAATGAGCATTTGTCTCATAGAATGGTCTGGTATTCATAGAAAGGGCGTATTAGGTTGGCTAAAGAGCTTTTTAGAACCGATGCCATTATTACTTCCAATTAACATTTTGGAAGTTGGTATTCGTCCTTTGTCATTGTGTATGCGACTTTTCGGTAATGTTTTAGGAGCACATATCATAATGGAATTGATTAAAATAAATATTCCGGTAGGTGTGCCTTTGCCGTTTAGTATGTACTTTGACGTATTTGATGGAATTATTCAGGCATATGTATTTGTATTCTTAACATCCCTTTTCATGCAGGAAAAGATGGAGATGGAAGAGTAACAGAACGATTAGAGAGAAAATAAAATTAGCGCAAAGCGCGGAAAGAGGTAAAATTATGGGAACAGGAATTATCGCATTAGGAGCAGCTATCGCAGCATTAACAGGTATTGGAGCAGGAATTGGTATTGGTTTGGCAACATCTAAGGCAACAGACGCTATCGCAAGACAGCCAGAGGCAGCAGGTAACATTCGTTCATCACTTTTGATTGGTTGTGCCCTTGCAGAGGCAACTGCTGTATACGGTTTCGTTATCGCTATCTTAATCATTTTCATCTTGAAATAATTGATGACAGTCCGGCTATAACAGCGGATTACAGTGAAAAGGAGCGTGGAAACCATGAATTTTGCTATGATGGCAGTGGATGCAAAAACACCAAACATTTTAACTATGGATTTGGGTATCCTTTGGACGGTTTTAAATATAGCAATTATGGCGGTGTTTTTTAAGATTTTCCTTTTTGATAAGGTAAATAAAGTGTTGGATGCACGCCAGAAATTGATTGGTGATAATATTGCGGAAGCTGAAAAAAGCAAAGAAGAAGCTGCTGCGCTGAAACATGAATATGAAGTGAAACTTAACGAAGCAGACAAAGAGTCTGTGGAAATCATTAAGGAAGCGAAAGAACGCGCACAGATTGAATATAATAAAAAGGTTGAAGAATCACATACGGAAGCAGCCCGTATTATGGACGAGGCAAATCGTTCCATCGAACTTCAAAAGAAGAAATCCATGGAACAGGCACAGTCAGAAATTGCAGGTATTGCATTGTTGGCTGCACAAAAGGTCATTCAGAAAAATGTGGATGCTGAAGATAATAAGAAGCTCATCGGCGACTTCTTGCAGGAGGCAGGTGGTTCTGAATGATTACACAAAGAGCAGTAAATTTCGGAACTGTGTTATGTGATATGAATATAAATGAGGAAGATGTTTTGAAAGTAAATGCGTTACTTTCCCAGTCGGATGATTTGAGAAATGCCTTGGCAAATCCGTTGGTGAAACCACAGGAAAAGGAAAGAGTCATTGAAAAATTATGTCCGGAGAGTATGTGGAAATTTTTGAAACTTCTTTGCAATCATCGTGTTGTTGACTTATGGTCTGATATTTATGAAGCCTACGAAGAGCTTAGTTTGGAAAAACAGAATAAAGTGAAGGCGACTTTATATTATGCCATGAAGTTAGATGAACAGGATATTAAAAATATTGAAGATATGATTTGTAAAAAATATAACAGGGCAGGAGTTCAACTGGAGTTAATTCAGGATGACAGCCTCATTGGTGGAATGTTGCTTAAAGTGAAAAACAAAGAGTTTGACAAAAGCTTTAAGGGCGCACTGGAGGAATTACAAAGAACTTTTGCCGGAAGGTAGGTGAAACAATTGGCTGGCTTTAATCAGGATGAAATCATTTCCGTATTGAAGAGTGAGATAGAGGATTTTGATTTAAAAACAGTTGTGAAAGAAACTGGTAGAGTAACCAACATCAGCGACGGTATCGTTACTGTGTATGGTTTGGATGAAGCAAAATACGGAGAACTTGTTGAATTTGAGACAGGTGTTCGTGGTATGGTTCAGAATCTTGAAATGAAGAGCATTAGCTGTGTATTGTTAGGTTCTGATTACGGAATTACTGAGGGAAGTAAGGTAGTCCGTACAAAGAAGAGAGCAGGTGTTCCTGTTTCTGATAAAATGCTTGGACGTGTCGTAGATGCCCTTGGTAGTCCTATTGATGGAAAAGGTGATATTGCGGCAGAGGCGTTTTATCCAATTGAGAGAGAAGCTGCAGGTGTTTGTGAGCGTAAGTCAGTTAGTACACCGATGCAGACAGGTATTTTGGCAATTGACTCTATGTTCCCAATCGGTCGTGGACAGCGTGAGTTGATTATCGGAGACCGTCAGACAGGAAAGACTTCCATTGCCATTGATACTATTATCAACCAGAAAGGTCAGGATGTAATCTGTATTTATGTAGCCATCGGACAGAAGGCTTCTACCGTTGCAAAATTAGTGTCAACATTGACGAAAAATGGAGCTATGGATTACACCATCGTAGTAAACTCAACGGCCAGTGATTTGGCATCGTTACAATATATTGCACCATATTCAGGTACTGCCATTGCAGAATACTTTATGGAGCAGGGAAAAGATGTTTTGATCGTTTATGATGATTTGTCAAAACATGCGGTTGCTTACCGTACCATGTCATTGTTGTTAGAGCGTTCCCCTGGTCGTGAGGCTTATCCAGGAGATGTATTCTATTTACAATCCAGATTATTGGAGCGTTCTTGTCGTATGGATGACGAGCATGGCGGCGGTTCCATTACTGCACTTCCTATTATTGAAACACAGGCAGGAGACGTTTCCGCCTATATTCCAACAAATGTAATTTCTATTACGGACGGACAGATTTTCTTAGAGAGCGAATTGTTCTTCGCAGGTCAGAGACCGGCGGTAAATGTAGGACTTTCCGTATCCCGTGTAGGTGGAGCCGCTCAGACAAAGGCTATGAAAAAGGCTTCCGGAAGTCTTCGTATCGACCTTGCACAGTACCGTGAAATGGAAGTATTTACACAGTTTAGTTCAGAACTTGACAACAACACAAAAGAGTTGTTGACTCACGGTAAGATTTTGATGGAATTATTGAAACAGCCATTAACAAAGCCATTGGCACTTCACCAGCAGGTTATTATTCTCGTTGCAGCAAACAATCGATTGTTGCTGGATGTAGAACCAAAGCAGGTGAAAGTATTTGTAAATGACATGCTTGATTATTTTGAAGCAAAACAGTCAGCCTTGATTGAAAAGATCAACAAGGAAAAAGTCATTGACGATGACATGATTGCCCAGATTATCAATGCAGTAAAAGAATATAAAAAATAATGGCGTTAGTATGGAGGCAGGACTATGGCAAATATGAGAGAGATCCGAAACAGGATCAAGGGAATACAAGACATTATGAAAATCACAAATGCCATGTATTTAATCTCCTCTTCAAAACTTAAGAAGGCGAGAAAAACTTTGCTTGCTACCGAACCATATTTTAATAAGCTTCAGGAAACGATTCATGATATATTGTTTTATGCACCTCATATGCATCAGATGCCATACTTTGCAAGACGTGAGGAAATTCCGGAGGAAGATCGAAAGGTTGGATATCTGGTGATTACCGCAGACAAAGGACTTGCAGGTTCCTACAATCACAATGTCATCAAGGCGGCAGAGGAAGAAATGGCAAAGCACAAGTCAAAAAATACCATGCTTTTTGTTATCGGACAAGTGGGCAGACAGTATTTTTTGCGTAAGGGAGTCACGGTAGATTGTGAGTTTATGTATACGGCTCAAAATCCTACCATGTACCGTGCAAGAGACATTTCGGAAACTCTTGAGAAAATGTTTGTAGAAGGACATTTAGATGATGTATATATTGTTTATACAAAGATGGTGACTCCGATTAAATCTGAACCGGTAGTTATGAAACTACTTCCTTTGGAACGACGTAAGTTTGAGCGTCGAAAAGCAGGTGCACCTCATGCCAAGTTTGAACCTTCGGCAGAAGTAGTTATGAAGCGCCTCGTTCCAAACTACATGAAAGGTTTGATTTTTGGTTGTATGGTTGAGTCATTTTCAAGTGAGCAAAACGACCGTATGGTGGCTATGGAAGCCGCAACTAAGAGCGCAAAGGAAATGCTTCATGATTTGGATCTGATGTATAACAGAGCGCGTCAGAGTGCGATTACTCAGGAAATTACTGAGGTTGCTGCCGGAGCGAAAGCTTTGAAAAAACAAAAGCAAAATTAAAAGTTCGGTAGAAAAGGCAGACAATTAAAAAAGAGCAAGTGCTATTGGAATGAAAGTTTAACGTTGTCTGCAAGAAAGAAAAGAGAAAGGAGATTCTACAGATATGGAACAAGGTAAAATCGTACAGGTTTTAGGACCGGTAGTTGATGTAGAATTTGAGTCTGGTAAATTACCAATGATTCGAGATGCCCTTGAAGTCAATCTTGAAGGAAAGCGTCTTGTCATGGAAGTTTCCAGTCATATAGGAAATAATGTTGTCCGTTGTATCTTACTTGCTTCCAGTGAAGGTCTTGCAAAAGGCATGGAAGTAACAGCCACAGGCTCTTGTATCAAAGTTCCTGTTGGTGAAAAGACACTGGGACGTATGTTTAATGTATTAGGAGATCCTATTGACCATGCAGGTCCCGTAGATTCAGAAGAAAAATGGGAAATCCACAGAAAACCACCTACATTTGAGGATCAAAGTCCTGTCGTTGAAATTTTGGAAACAGGAATTAAAGTTATCGACCTTTTAGCTCCTTATGCAAAGGGTGGTAAAATTGGTTTGTTTGGTGGTGCCGGAGTAGGTAAGACCGTACTTATTCAGGAGTTAATTCGAAACGTTGCTACAGAGCACGGTGGATATTCCATCTTTACCGGTGTAGGAGAGCGTTCCCGTGAAGGAAATGACTTGTGGCATGAAATGACAGACTCTGGTGTTATTAAAAAGACAGCCTTAGTGTTTGGTCAGATGAATGAGCCACCTGGAGCACGTATGCGTGTTGCCCAGACAGGACTTACCATGGCTGAGTATTTCCGTGATAAGGAAAATCAGGATGTGTTGTTGTTTATCGATAACATTTTCCGTTACGTACAGGCTGGTTCAGAGGTTTCAGCTCTTCTTGGACGTATGCCATCAGCCGTAGGATATCAGCCAACATTGGCAAATGAAGTAGGTGAATTACAGGAAAGAATCACTTCGACAAAGAATGGTTCTATCACATCCGTTCAGGCGGTATACGTACCAGCCGACGACTTGACTGACCCGGCACCAGCAAACACATTTGCCCATTTGGATGCTACTACCGTTCTTTCAAGAAAAATCGTAGAGCAGGGTATTTATCCGGCAGTAGACCCACTTGAGTCAACATCACGTATTCTTGAGCCTGATGTGGTTGGTGAGGAGCATTATACCGTTGCACGCCGTGTGCAGGAGTTGTTGCAGAAGTACAAAGAGTTGCAGGATATTATTGCAATCCTTGGTATGGAAGAATTGGATGAAAATGATAAGATTGCAGTTTACCGTGCAAGAAAGATTCAGAAGTTCTTATCACAGCCATTTTTCGTTGGAGAGCAGTTTACAAGTATTCCGGGACGATTTGTTTCTTTACAGGATACCATTGCCGGTTTCAAGGCTATTCTTGATGGTGAGATGGATGAGTATCCGGAAGCAGCATTTTTGATGGTTGGTACCATTGAAGATGTAAAACGAAAAGCAAAAGAAATGGAGCTTGCAGAGTAAGCGGATAGGAGGCAATATGGAAAAGACATTTGAACTTGAGATTATTGCCAGTGATCGTGTGTTTTACACTGGTCCATGTGAAAGTTTAGTGTTTCCCGGTATTGATGGTGCACAAGGTGTCTGGGCAAATCATGAAAGAACCGTTACCTGTGTAAGTGCCGGTGAATTGAAATACAAGGTAGATGACCAATGGAACTACGCAGCCATTAGTGATGGTTATGCTGAGATTACCGGAGATCACGTTGTGCTTATTGCGGATACGGTGGAACGTCCGGAAGAAATCGACATAAAGCGTGCCGAGGAAGCAAAAGCCAGGGCAGAAGAAAAGATGCGTCAGAAACAGAGCATCATGGAATACTATCACACACAGGTAGCGCTTAACAAAGCCATGAACCGATTGAAAGTAAATCAAAAACATTTTAAGTAAGAATTGTGATGGTGTTGTGTTGACAACATATTAGAGGATAGGCAACTAAAAAGATTAGTTGTCTATCTTTTTTTAGTTTAAAAGTGAAACCACTTTTATTCGCTCCGCGAGGATGTGCAGACCGCGGAGATGGAGTTAATTGCTGCGCAATACCGCGGTCGCGCTAGAGTTTTGCAAGCAAAACTCTTTGTTA
>CADBNB010000084.1 GCA_902795895.1 uncultured Lachnospiraceae bacterium
CGATGGCGCAAAATTATGCACTTTGTGCGGGAAACCAATTAAAACTACTAACGAAGAAAAATCTTTCTGCCCGAATTGCGGTGCAAAACTGGCCCCCAATGCAATCTTTTGCAATGGGTGTGGTAAAAAGATAATCGAAGAACATTCTCAAGACAAAACAACCACTGCTGATGTCTCGGAAAAAGAAACTCAGCTAATTAAAGAATCTCAAGGAAATAGTTCTATCTCAACGGGCTCAGCTTCACTAACTGGTGACGGTGTATCAGAAATAGATTTAGCCCAAGTATGGAATACTCTTTTATCCTGTGTATTTAAGGTTCCAGGATTAAAGGTTGATAGAGTTAAATTCTTAAAAGAAAAATTATCATCTCATTGTTCAAAGGCAGAAGTGGAATCTGCGATTGTAGGAAAACCAACAGATGTAATTGATTCCCAAATTATTGCGAAAGTTGCTAATGAATGTATAGAAGATAAACAAGACAAAATATCTGGCTCTCTAATTTTGAAGTTAGCCACTTTTGCTATAAATCAAACAGGATTAGGTACAGTTCTTACTGTTCTTGGATATCTTGGAATTAAGTTTGAACCCGCCAACTTTGTTGCGTATTATTTTTATCAGGTACAATTGTTGCAAGAAATAGCTTATTTATATGGTTTCCCTGAAATGTTTGACAACACAGGAAAGCCCTTAGAGAATACGACAGATGTTTTAACAACTTGTATTGCTGTTACAACAGATGAATGTATCGCGAAAGAAAAGCTAAAAATTTATCTGCAACATAACGGAGATATGGCATCAGATGAGCAGAATAATATAAAGTTGGACATAGATGTTCTAAAAAGAATACTGCCGTCCTTAATAATGGTTACTAAGGACAAATTTACCTACAATTCAAAAATACTGCAAAATTATCTTCACGAGATACATTTTGGAGAAATTCCTCAAAATATTTCCAAAGGAAACATCATCGTTAGATTTTTAGATTTTTGGGGATTCGTATTGTCTTTCCCTTGGGGAGGCCTCAGCTTCAAGAAATTTAAGAAACGACCTGTGTGGAGAAAAGCTATCAATTGGCTTTATGCTGGATTTTTATGCTGTGCTGTAGCGGCATTTATCAGTGAGCATACAGAATCAGCCTTGCCACAATATGAATCTATTACGGATGCTCGAGACGGCCATATCTACAAAGCAATGACCATTAATGGCAAAAAATGGATAATGGAAAATATGCAGTATAATATTCCTGGAAGCATTTGCGAAAATTGCAAACAAAACGGAAGATTGTATTCTTATGTAGATGCGTTGGATGCATGCCCAGAAGGCTATGGTTTGCCCAGTCAAGAAGAGTATCAATCTCTTGAACTTGCTGCTGCTAATAATAAAGGGGTTGTTTATGCAATATACGAATTTTTGGGAATAGACACTGTTGCATTTGGAAAATCTCTAAAGTCTAAAACATTATGGAATGGTATAGATTTAATTGGGTTTAATGCAATGCCAACAGGCTTCTATAGTTTCACAGATTCGGTAGTAAAAAGAACCCATGAAACCACAGGCTTTTGGACTTCGGATTTGACGGCAAATGGAATCATCCGTATGAAAATAGAATCCAATGATGACACTATTTCCTTTGGGTCATTGAATCGTAATTATGGGTTCAGTGTAAGATGCATAGAAAAGAATATTTCAAAAGACAATCGAGATTCAATTCTTATAAGGATTGTTCAACAAGATTTTGACATGAATAAAAGCATCTTTAATTGGCCTTCAGAGTCCATTTTAAAGAATATGAAAAAAAATGTAAAGTATAGTGTATTAGAAAATGACATCTGGAATATATATAAAGAAAAAAAGACCAACAATTGTATCGAGTTTGTCGCCAAGTTGAAGAAGCCCATTGCGGGATGTAAAACAGGTTCATCGATTGAAGTATATTCTGTTCGTCACAATAATGAAATGAAATTTCTTGCAAATACTGATCTAAGTGAAAAGAATATTTGTCCATGGATTACAGGTTCCATTAATGACAATACTTTTGGTAATGATGCTGCCTTTGAATGGTCGGAATGGGGTGACTATATGCTGAACATATATGCATCCTGCGGAATTCAGATCAATGACTTTGAAGAAGAATGGTGAGGACATGACATATGTTTTGCCAAAACTGCGGAAAAGAAAATACGGATGGTTCCAAATTCTGCATGTCGTGTGGAAAAGAACTGTTTTATCCAGTGATCCGTTTTTGCCCAGGCTGCGGAAATAAAATTACATCACCGTGCATCAATTTCTGTGATAAATGCGGGACGTTGTTAGTTCCTAATATCAACAAGAATATTGATACGCAACAAACCATAGCGAAGCCTATTCCGGCACAAAATAATTTCGTAGCGGGCTATCCCCCTATAAATAATCAAGCTCCCGTAGAGAATCAAATAAATGTATTACCATCGGCAACAGATATGGTTGTTGGTTCTGTATTGGCAGATGCCGTATACAATGAAGAGTTAAAAAGTGCTAACATAACCGCAATTTTGTGTATGGTGCTTGGATGGTATGGTGCGCATGATTTTTATTGCTCAAAAATACATAGCGCTGTAATTAAACTGATTCTAGGTTTAACAGGAGTCGGTTTGATAGCGACCGTTCCTTGGGCACTAATGGATCTATGGAGTATTTGGAAAGGCGAATATGTTGATGGTAATGGACAAAAACTTGCGGGCAAGGCAACAATCTTGGTGGTTCTTTTTGTGTTAATCATTGCGATTGTCGCTTTTTGCGTATTTTTCCAATTATTTTACGAACAAGAAAGAATTGCACGGGGAAATTAAATTGCGTTAGGGATAGTGACCCCTTGGGGCGGAGACTTGCGGAGTGAGCGAACGCAGCAATGCTCCGTTTTAGCAGGTTAGCGGCGAGCGAAGCGATGACGATTACCGCTAAAATATAGCCCGCCCGCACATATATGTGCGGGAACGCCCAAGAGACATCGGTTACGGTGGTCTCGACCACGCTGTGAGCCGTAGGCGACTCGTCATAACG
>CADBNB010000085.1 GCA_902795895.1 uncultured Lachnospiraceae bacterium
ATCCCTGTTATTTGCACAAATAGGGTTAAAGAAACTGATATTATCCTGTAATTTTGTTTCAATTACAATCTTTTCCCGTTCCATAGACTCAACCTTGCGATGAGTATCATCTATTCTGCGTATTAAACCATTTTGTTCATGCTCGATATTATTAAGAATTTCCCGCAGAAATACTTCCATTTCCTCATGCTCTGTCAAATCAACCCCTCCATTCATGCCAATTTTTCTTTTCCAAATCTTTTATAAGTGTATTTCATACATACATTAAGTGAACTACCCATTATCTGAAGCCAATGGGCTTCCTGCTTCGCCGACCTCGTAACCTACTATCTCCACAGGCGTATATTCACAATAATAGAACAAATACTATTTATTACATTTTTTTCCAAATATATGATTTAATATCGGTATTAACGACATTTTTCTACATTAATTATATCCTACCCTACATGTTTTGTAAAACAAATTCCAAGATTTTATTGTACGAATCTGCAATTTTGAATATAATGATATATAGAGGTGATTTCATGAAGAGAAAAAACATATTCGAAATTGTAACAACCGGAATTTTTACATTATCGGCAATACATGCAATTAACCGCATTATTTTTCATTTGTCAGAAAAAAAAGATCATTTATATACAAGCAATGGACGTTTTTACAAACACCAACACGGAAAAATCTTTTACACCAAGACTGGAAAAGGTTCTCCGTTGCTTTTGATTCACAATTTGGATCAATGTGGTTCCGATTACGAATGGCACCGCACCATTAAACAGTTTTCAAAGAATCATACGGTTTACACCATTGATTTATTAGGCTGTGGAAGATCAGACAAGCCTAGAATAACATATACCAGCTATCTTTATGTCCAAACGATTTATGATTTTATCATTGATGTAATTGGAACACCAATCAAAGCCATTGTATCCGGTGAAACTGTTCCTCTCATTATGATGTTAGAACATTTACACCCTAATACATTTGAGCAATTGATATTTATAAATCCTGTAAACTTTGAGTATGCAAATCTGTTCCCTACCAAAAAGGAACAACGTTTGAAAGTGTTGCTTGATTCTCCGATTATCGGAACATTTATTTACAATATCCGAAATCGAAGAACTGCCTTGCTTCGCCGTGCAAATAGAAATTTAGCTCACTGTTCTTCCGCAGTAAAAATGTCGCTTGTATCACGTTTTTACTCTGCATGTCATCGTCAGGGCAGCAACAGCAAGTTTTTATTTAACAGTAAGAAGTGTCATTATTTAGGTCTTAATATTATAAATAATTATTCCACTGTAACGACGCCTACTTGCGTTCTTATGGGAGATGAGCATGAGTATTTCACAGATATTGCAGATTGGGATATCTTCTTAAATCCGGATACGGAAGTAGCATTTGTACCAAAATCAAATTGCTATCCTCAATTAGAACAACCAGAAAGCTTCATAGATATCTGCGAAACCTATTTTACAGAAGGAACATTGGAAAAATAGTATTATCAGAAAAAACCTGTTTACTTGTGATATAAACAGGTTTTTATTTTAATATTTAACCAACAAACAAATGAATCATTTATTATAAAACTTATTTTTCATAAAGCATACATACAGACGCCTCATTACAATGGAGCCTTCAATGGCTTTCCACCATTTCTTGGGAACTTCTTCTTTGTTGATTCCTCTTTTTCAATAACTACCAGTGATCTTTTCACATCAGAATCCGGAAGGGTAAATTCCTCCACAGATGCCAATGTTCCACCCAACATCATAATTGCATTGTCTGCATTTTCAAGTTCTTCTTCAATTTCACCGGATTTGTATGCCACAAAACTTCCTCCAAGCCCTACAAATGGAATACAATATTCCGACAAGGTAGACAAGTTGGCAACAGCTCTTGAAACTACTACATCATATTTTTCTCTATGTTCTGATTTCTGGGCAAATTCCTCTGCTCTTCCATGATATGCCTTAATTCCTTTTAATCCTATGGTATCAATCACTTCCTGCAAAAACTTAATTCTTTTATTGAGCGAATCAACCAATACCATCTGTACCTCTGGAAATGCGATTTTAAGCGGAATTCCAGGAAATCCTGCTCCGGTACCTAAATCTAACATCTTCATTCCCGGTTCCATTTCCACTGCAAATACAAGTGAAAGACTATCAAGAAAATGCTTCTGAACTACTTCTTCCCACTCTGTAATACCGGTTAAATTCATCACTTTATTCTTTTCAACCAACAACTCATAATACGCAATAAACTGTTGAAACTGTTTTTCTGACAACTCTATTTCAAGTTCTTCCAAACCTTTTTTGAACGAATCTAATGAATACATAGATTTCCTCCTATCTTTCCATATCTACGAAATACACACTGCTTAACAATTCTCGCATTGTGTTTTATCCCTTTTATATCCGTTTCCTAGCCCAAATAAACTAATAAAACTGAAATATCCGCTGGTGAAACACCAGAAATTCTGGATGCCTGGCCTACTGATTCCGGGCGAATCTGGTTAAGTTTTTGTCTTGCTTCCAAACGTAAACTGTACACATCATCATAGTTGATATCTGCCGGAATCTTTTTCTTTTCCAGTTTCTTAAACTGTTCTACCTGTTTTAACTGACGCTTAATGTAGCCGTCATACTTCAGCTGAATATTTACCTGTTCAATAATATCCTTTGACAAAGGCGCTCTTCCCTTATCAATTTCCTCCAAATACTCATATTTAAGCTCTGGACGCTTAATAAGCTCGGCAAGTGTTGCTCCTGAAGCAAGTGGAGTACTTCCATATCTTTCAAGTACTTCATTTACCTTTGCATTTCCACCAACAGTTGCATGAGAAACACGCTCAATTTCCTGTGCTACCATTTCCTGTTTTTTCAGGAATTTCTCATATCTTTCATCATCAATCAAACCAATGTCATGTCCAATCGGTGTCAAACGAACATCTGCATTGTCCTGACGAAGCAACAAACGATACTCTGATCTTGAAGTCATCATTCGGTATGGCTCATGAGTTTCTTTTGTAACCAAATCGTCAATCAACACACCGATATACGCCTGTGAACGGTCCAAAACAACAGGATCCTTTCCAAGAAGTTTTAATCCTGCATTGATTCCGGCAATCAATCCCTGTGCCGCTGCTTCCTCGTAACCGGAACTTCCGTTAAACTGTCCGCCACTAAATAAGTTTTCAATATTCTTAAATTCCAAAGAATGCTTTAACTGCATCGGATTGATACAATCATACTCAATGGCGTAAGCATTTCTCACAATTTTAGCATTTTCCAAACCTGCAACGGAACGATACATTTTTAGCTGCACATCCTCAGGAAGTGAGCTTGACATACCACCGATATACATTTCATTTGTGTAATTTCCTTCCGGCTCAATAAACACCTGATGACGATTTTTATCTGAAAAACGTACCACTTTATCTTCAATGGAAGGACAATATCTTGGTCCTGTTCCTTGGATATTTCCCGAATACAAAGGGGAACGGTCCAAATTATCCATAATAATCTTGTGTGTTTCCTCATTTGTATATGTCAACCAGCAGGAAACCTGATCTCTTTTAATATCTTCCTCTGTGTTTGTAAACGAAAATGGAACTACTTCCTCATCACCAAATTGCTCGCTCATTTTACTAAAGTCAATGGAACGCTTATCAATTCTGGCAGGAGTACCTGTTTTGAAACGGAATAATTCGATTCCAAGTTCTCTAAGACTTTCCGATAAATGATTGGCAGCCGACAATCCATTTGGCCCCGTATAATTGCTCACATCGCCATAAACGCAACGAGCCTTAAGATATACCCCTGTACATAAAACAACGGCTCTACAAGGGTAAATAGCACCTGAGAAGGTCTGTACACCACTAATCTTACCGTCTTCCACCAAAAGCTTTGTAACTTCCGCCTGACGCAAGGTAAGATTATCAGTATTTTCAATCACTCTTCTCATTTCTCCTGTGTAATCCTGCTTATCTGCCTGGGCACGCAAAGAATACACTGCTGGTCCTTTGGATTTATTTAACATCTTGGACTGGATATAGGTTTTATCAATATTTTTCCCCATCTCTCCACCAAGTGCATCGATTTCACGCACCAAATGGCCTTTGGAACTTCCACCAACATTTGGATTACATGGCATCAAAGCCACACTATCCATGCTAACCGTAAACATAACGGTCTTTAATCCAAGTCTTGCAGCGGCTAATGCTGCTTCACAACCGGCATGTCCGGCACCTACTACTACTACGTCATATGCTTCATATACATATTCCATGATACGTCCTCTTTTCTAACTCTATTATAACTGTACGATTTTAACACCATAAATGAACATAAGTTTACATTTTTCTTGCAATATATTCTAAAATATCAATTCCAGCTACATCTTCTGTCCGATACTTAATTTTTCAAATGAAAACGATACATCATTATTTTCCCATACAAAATTCTTTGAAAATCTTGTTTACTAAATCTTCTTCCACAGATTCTCCAATGATTTTTCCTAATTCCGTATAAGCATTCATCAAATCAATCGAGAAAAAGTCTTCCGGCATCTGATTTCTGATGCTTTCTTCCACCTGTCTAAGACTTTCAAGCCCTTCCATAATGGCTTCTTTGTGTCTCATATTTGTAATGTATATTTCATCATTAAAAGAAACCTTTCCCTGATAAAACATCTCTTTTAATGTATCTTCCAATGTAGTAATTCCCTGTCTTTGTTTCGCCGAAAT
>CADBNB010000086.1 GCA_902795895.1 uncultured Lachnospiraceae bacterium
AGGTTTACCCAACCGACAAATATGATGTTCTTCATAGGTGTAGACAGTTTTAAATTTGATATTGACTTCACTTTAGTGGCTTTTTCAGTCTTGTCACTTTCAGTACTCGAATCTTAATAAACTGGATGAATCTTAAAAATACTCTCAATGTAGTGTCTGAATGAGATAGGATAAGTTTTTGAGCAACTTTCAGATACCATTTGTCAGGACGAGCGATCTCTGTAATATGCCATATAATAGGATCCTTTATGAATTCCGGAATACTCCAGTTGTGTATTGTTGCATTCTGTAAATGTGAATAAATGCGTGCGCGGAAAAAGAAATTACACATTTCCTGTTCGGGAAATGGAATGTTCCATTCTGCATACATGGATTGACAAACTTTATAAAGTCGGTTGATTACCTCTCTGTAGTTTAATGGTGTTTTGCCGTCGTTTTGCAAAATCAATCGGTAATTATATCCACTGTAGGCAATGAGTCTTAGCGAACTGATGTGGTTGTAGTAACTGTAGTTGAAAGCGACGTCCTGCGAGCGGCGGAATGGCGGAAATGATATGTCGTACTTTCGAATGATTGTTGATTTGTACAGCTTCTGCGTGGGAGCACTGACAACTGACAATTCTATCATTCTCATAAAGGCCTTCCGCAAATCCTGTTGGTTTATTATGGCTTCGTCTTTATAATGCAACTTATTCACATGAGTTATTTTGCCATTTTTTTGGCAAGTCACAAATATGCGCCTCGAAGCCACCAGGTCGTAGTCGCCTTCGCTTTGTGCTTCATAAAGTTTTTCCAACAGCTTAGGCTCTATCCAGTCGTCGGGATCTACAAACATTACCAGTTCGCCCTTGCAGTGGGCGAGACCTGCATTGCGAGCGGGACCGCTGCCTGCATTCTCCTGCCAATAGACAGAGAAACGGCTGTCTGTCTTGCAGAACTCCTGGGCAATCTCATACGAGCCGTCGGTGGATCCGTCAATAACGATAATCACCTCGATGTTCCGATAGGTCTGAGCAGCAACGCTTTCTAAACATTGCTGCAAATACTGAGCCACATTGTAGGTGGGGAGGACTACGCTGATAAGGGGTTTATCTTTCATATTTGACAGATTCTTTGTGTTCCTCTTTATATTTCTGAGCGAGCAGATAACCCAAGAAAAAATCGATGTCTTCCTTGGTTGTTATCTTAATATTGTTATGGCTGCCTTTGGAAAAATATATTGGTATTCCGAGTTCAGTCATAAAGGCTGTTGTATGCGGCTCGACGTAATCAAAAAAGTTCTTTTCTTCAACCTGCTTATAAATGTCGGTAATTACTTTATAAAGAAATGATTGAGGGGCGGACAAAGTCATGAAAGATTCTCTATTAATGGACTTCTTGGAACATTCACCATCATTAGTCCCATAAAGAAGATACGAGTAACTTGCTGTCATGGCATTACCTTTTTCTTTGCAAACGCGGATATTATCCGAAATAATATCTTTTGATAGAAAAGGGGAGGCAGACCAGTGGACCATAATCACGTCATCGGGGTTGGCAATCCCTTTAAGTCCAGCCACTCCGTTCATAATCGACCTTTCGTATTCAGAACCGCCTTTCACGATTTTAACCACTTTGGTAATTTTGTATTGTTCAACAATACTTTTCAAGTAATCTTGATAACCGTCTACGCATACCAATTCAATGGCATCAATTTCAGGATGGTTCTGAAAATGTTCCATTGTATAAGCAATCACGGGTTTGCCTAATACTTTCACAAATTGCTTCGGTACAGACGCTCCTAAGCGACTACCAACACCTCCAGCTGTGATAATAACGTAATTCATATCTTATGGGTCTTAAAAGATTAATGTTCTACTTGAATTTGACGGGCTTTTAGTAAATCATCAACACTATCAATTTCTGTCCATTGATATTCTTTGATATCTTTGTAATAAAGCTCAAAGTTTTTATCGAAAATCATCTGCACCAAAGCATCCTCGTAAAATAAATTGTACATCCCTTCGTTCACCATCTGTGCTAGTTGCTCAAAAACAAAACGTGAAGAGACTGCATCTAGTTTAGTTACGCTTGCGTAGTTCCCCAAAAAATTTGTAAGATTTTTGCTCATAACGCAAACTTTGTCGCCTTGAACTTGGACGTAGTATTTGTTGCCGCTGGTTTTGGAACTGTCTAACAACACATATGGTACATCTGTATGGGCACAGATAACGTCATTTATCATTTGGTTGCTCATCACGATATCGCCATTGATGATGGTTACGTTTTCTCTCTGTAGATATTCTTTTGCAAACCACAGAGATCCCATTGAGTTTGTTACTTCGTAGAACGGATTATGGACAAACAGCACATTGTCATCTTCTAACTCTTTTTGTATATGCTTATACATAAAGCCCACGACAATTACGATTTCAGCTTTTGTGTCGCATTTCCTAATGGAGCGGACTAGACGCTGGAGAACCGTTGTGTCGCTATCTAATTTATAGAGAGTTTTGGGATAACTCAAAGTTAATGGCTGAAGGTTTTTGCCTTGACCTGCTACTAAAACTATGTATGTCATAATACCTTTAATTTTTATATAGTGATAGTGCTTTCTTGCTGTATTCTTTTGCGAAGTGATACCAAAGAGGTTTCAAATATCCGATAATCTGACCTTGAGATTCTTTATACATTGTCCAATGCATGTAGAAAAAACCGGATATAGCAATGTATGCATAAAAATGACGCTGTTCTTTAATAGATGGCTTATGCCCGAAATAGGTGAAAAGGATTCTATCGACTTCTTCTTCGGAATGGTCGCCGCCACAAATGTACGAGCCGATGTCAAAGCCCGGATCGCCGTATCCTGCGTATTCCCAGTCGATTAAGTGAATCTCTTTGTCGTTGATTAGAAAATTCTCGTCGCGACAATCGCCGTGAGTCAGGCATTTTTTGATGCCGTCCGTTTGGGCCAAATCATATAACTTGTATATGCGTTCTTTTATTTCAGAAAATTCAGGGAATTGTGAGAAATTGTCTCCATATTTGTCTGCTGGAGTCATATCTCGGATGGATTCCCATTTTTCCTTAACATCAAACTCCCATCTCACCTTGGGTTTTACCGTGTGTAGTTTTCTTATTAAGATGATGCCCCTCACCATGTCGTTGATGTCGTGGTATTGGAATGGTCTTGTATGCACGAAACGGGATATTCGCCAACCATGGCGGGCACTCATTGCTACAAGTGTCGTATCTACTCCCACATCCTCAATCATCTTTTGGACGATAGATTCTCTGCCTCTGTCAATAAGTTGTTCTGAGGCTAATCCGGGATATCGAAATACATATTTTCCGCCATTGAAACAAAAAGACAAAACAGAGTTGGACAGGCCTCTTTGCAAAGGCTGTATATCTGTAATTGATGATGCTTCGCAATTAAAAACATCGCATATGCAATTGGTGATAAAATCCAAATCTTTAGGATAAATTACCCCACCTGTTGTTTCTATGATTGGCGTATTCATAATGGTTCTTTCTGAAAAATTTTTAAAGTGCGTTTAATCCCATATCCGACATGTAGCTTTATGGTGGTTCCTTGAAGAAATATCTGGTAAATCCATATATCTGTCGCCATAGAATTCTTTGCAGAATAAATCAGGGTCTGCTGGTCCAGGGAACAGGTGTCCTTCAAAACAAATAACCTTGTAAGGAAATTGGGATTTTGATGTATGGAATCTGTAGATTCTTGAACCGTATGGATACATGTAAATGTTAGGATTGCCAAAAATCCATCCGATTGTTCTAAAAATGGG
>CADBNB010000087.1 GCA_902795895.1 uncultured Lachnospiraceae bacterium
CAATTTGGAGTTTATTGCTTGCCAGTGGATATCTCAAAGTTTTGCAAGTGATAGAGGAAGATACATTTTTTGGCGGAATTGAAAGAACCTACGAGCTTGCTTTGACAAATGTGGAAGTAATACAGATGTTTGCCAAGTTTATCAAAGGGTGGTTTCATAACAAAGGTAAATCAAAAACAGCCGCACCCTGAGAGGTTTGGCTGTTTTTGTTCATCCTCCTTTTTTATATCCAATCTCATACATTTCATAAACTTCATTTCCTGGCTGATGCTGGATACGATAAATATCTATGATACGCATCAGGTTCTTTTCTATATAATCTTTTGGCTCATATTTTTTCATTTCGCCTTCGATTTTTTCCTTAAAATCATCCAAAGAGAACCCAGCCTCTTCCTTCGGTAATCCAAGAATTTTTGTCATTTTTCCAAGGGCATAGCCAAGTTCGTAATCCGACTGAAGAATTCCCGTAAAATTCTCATAATGTATTTTTATCTCCACTGCACTTTCAATCAACTCAAGGATCATTCGCCATTGCCTCCTTCAGTTTTCTGAAAACGTTTCTGAAGCTTCATAAACACGCGTATAATCTCCGGATCAAAGGATTTACCACTTTCTTCTTCCATAATCTCCAAAGCTTCCTCATGAGAATAGGCATCACGATAGCAACGATTGCTGGTTAATATATCATACACGTCAACAACAGATAAAATTCTTGCTGATAACGGAATTTCCTCTCCTTTTAATCCTTCCGGATATCCTGTACCATCCCATTTTTCATGATGATACTTTGCAATTTCCACTGCCATTTTAATGGTTTCATTATCGCCATACAAGCTCATTTCACCAATCTTTTTTGCCCCGTCTGTAGTATGTTTTTTTACAATATCCATTTCCTCTTTTGACAATGGTCCATTTTTCAATATAATATCATCCCGAATAAATACTTTTCCAATGTCATGAAGAGGTGCCGCCATCTGCAAAGAGTCAAGAAATACTGCGGTAACCTGTTTTTCATATTTCGGAATAAACTGTAAACTCATGGCAAGCAATTTACAATACTCCACCACGCGCTTTATGTGTTCTCCATCCATATCCTCTCTGGTATCTACCATTTGAGACAATACATAAATTAACTGTTTCTGCTCATCTGTAACTTTTTTCACCTGATTGTTAAACATTTTAAACAACTGCTTATTATGTATTTTCAACTCATTTTGCATTTGAAAAATCTTCAAATGGGTATTTACTCTAAGAGTGATTTCTTCCAACTCGAAAGGTTTTGAAATGAAATCCACTGCTCCTAATTTAAATCCTTTGACTTTATCTTCCGTAGAATTCAAAGCGGAAATAAAAATAATTGGCACATCTTTCATAAATGGATCCTGTTTCACGATTTCGCAAAAATCAAATCCATCAATCTCCGGCATAGAAATATCTAATAATATCAACTGTGGTTTTTCAACCGAAATAGCTGCCAATGCCTGTCTTACATTGGTAACCGGTCTTGCAATATATCCAATACTTTTTATCATTTCTGCCAATATTACCAAATTGGATGTGGTATCATCTACGATTAGAATATTCGCAGGTCTGTTTCCTGAAATTCTATGTTCCATATCATTTCCTCCAACTATCTCCAACTGCAACCATATGGTCGCAACTATACTGTTTTTCTATTCCTGTAATTGTGCTTCCTTCAATGCCTGATCCAAATCGTTGTACTGGGTTAATGCACTTTCCCCGTCTGCTTTTCGGACCGTCATTTCCAGACGAAATGCTTTTCTTTT
Source organism: uncultured Lachnospiraceae bacterium (assembly GCA_902795895.1). Lineage (GTDB taxonomy): Bacteria > Bacillota > Clostridia > Lachnospirales > Lachnospiraceae > CAG-411. The sequence goes on from CADBNB010000087.1 coordinate 1,788, forward strand.
CAATTCTTTATCACTTTCCAACAATTTTTTCATGGTTCCTGCAAACATTTCTGCCTTCTCCCAGTTTTCCATTTCCACACAAATGATTAGTTTTTCCATTGTGTTAGTAATTTCTTTCTTGTTTTCATCGGAACCTAATCGATATATTTCTTCAATGCTTTGCATTTCATCATCCATATTTTTAACTTCATGCCTTGAAAATCCTTCATATACAAACTTTCCGGTTTCGTATGCTTTTGTATTTTCAAAGCTACTGTCTGCACGCTTTACGCGAATAGAAAACGAAAATGTACTTCCTCTTCCCTTCTCACTTTCTACATGGATTTCACCATCCATAAGTTCTACAAGCTCCTTAACAATGGTAAGTCCCAAACCACTTCCACCAAATCTTCTTGTAATAGAGGCGTCTACCTGTGAGAAACTTTTAAACAACTTATCCATATCTTCCGGTGCAATACCAATTCCTGTATCCATCACCATGAAGAATAATTCTACCGTGTCATTTAATTCCATGGTTTTAACCACATCCACAACAATCTGGCCAACGGAAGTAAATTTTACGGCGTTGTTTATAAGATTTGTGAGAATTTGTGTAATTCTAAGCTCATCTCCCACAATACGCTCCGGAATTTCCGGAGATATATTTAACAGAAGTTTTAAGCCTTTTTCATTGATCTGATTCATATTGATGGCTATGATCTTATCAAGTGCTTCCCTGAAATCAAACTCTCTCTCTTCCAAAGTAAATTTTCCTGCTTCCAGTTTTGAAAAATCAAGCAGGTTATTTATAATAGAAATCATGTTCTGGCAACACATGTGGATGATATTTACGCTTTCTTTTTGCTGTTCATCCAACTCCGTCTCCAACAGATTTCTTGACAATCCTAATATTCCATTTACCGGAGTTCGAAGTTCGTGGGTAACATTAGATACAAATTCATTTCGAATCTTTGTCGCATCCTCTACCCGTTCTTTTGCTTTTACCATATCTTTAATGGCACCTACACGGACTGCTGTGTTTACAAAAATGCACATACCAAAAAAATCTTCTTCATCGCGATATACCAGTTTTAAATCCACATCAAAACAAGTCTGGTTCTTTCGGTAAGCGACTGTTTCAATGGTTTTATGTTCCTCGGCAAGTTGTTTCGCCTGTTCATCACTAATGACGACTCTGCCTTCCTGATATACCATAATCTGTTGAAAAATTCTCCCAAGGGATATTCCCTCTATATTATCTCCGTATCCAAGTTCCTGTCTTGCCAGTTGATTTCCCTCTATGACGCGACCTTCTCTATCAAAAAATATAATCATTTCCAAGCTGTTATCTAAAAGCTCATTCCATTTTTTTTGTAATTCAGGCAACGAATGTTCACCCATATTCCCCTCTCCTCTCTATTTTAAGAATCCAAAAAGATTCCTAAACAAAATTTCGGGATAACCTCATTATTATTATACCATGAACACGAGGTCAAAGTAAACGCATCTGCGCCATTTCGTCAAGCGAAATATCACCCTAAACATCAGTATTCATCAAGCATTCCACAAATACCATTTCACTTTTCGTGGTTTTTTTGTCATTTTCACCATTACAACTATTGACATAATCATAATTCATGATATATAATATTTTTAATGAATAAAAGTACACGAATCGAAAAATATTTCAAGGGAGGGTTTCCATGAATTTCAATGTGCGTTTAAAACAATTACGACAAAAGCATAAACTTACTCAAAGCGAGTTAGCAGATATTTTAGGATTAAAACCAACAGCGATTTCTAACTATGAATCTAAAAGAAATGAGCCATCATTTGATAAACTAATCTCACTTTCAAAATATTTTGATGTTTCATGCGACTATTTATTAGGAGTTTCAGATGCGTATCTGCCTATCGGAGGCGAAGTTTTGGATAAGGATATTATCAATTTCTTTAACCTCTACCAGCAATTGAATGAGAAGAGTTCTAAGGAACTTCTTTCATATGCGGATTATCTTTTGTATCTTCAAGAAAAGGAAGACAATGATAATAAATAATTTTTACGCCTGGAGCGGTGCACATGCACCGCTCCACTTTATTAAAGAAAACAAAAGAACCTCCAAGACCCTGCATCACTGCATCGCCTTGGAGGTTTTGATTACTGTGCTTTACCGCAACAGAACTTATACTTTTTACCGCTTCCACATGGACATGGATCGTTTCTTCCAACTTTCTTATCTTTGATAACTGTACCAGACATCTTCTGCTGTTTGTATAATTCAGCTCTTCTTTCTTTTGTAAGTAAGTTATCCCATGCTGGTAATTCATATAACCAGTCAGCTCTTGCTCCAACCATGTTGTAATATAATTTTTCCTTATCAAAACCAAGATTTACCTGTGTATTTTCATCCATAGTTTCGATTGGGTTTTCTTCCTTCAAACTCTCGTTGATACCATCAAGGAATCCAACCATAATCATTAATTCAACATTATATTTTTGCGCTAATTCTGAAACTGTTCCGCTAATAACTTCATCAGGGTTTGCTAAAAGCTGCTCATAGATACCCTTTTCAATATTAAAATATGTTGCCCAGAACATCTGTCCCTTCTTTGTATTTGCTTCCTGTCCATATGCGAATTGACGCCACTGTGCTAATAAACTCATTTCATAATCCTTCCTTTTTCTTAAAAATGTACATCATAGTTGCCATTATACCACACGAACTACCTATATATCAATATTTCATTTTTCACTAAATTTTACTTGTTTTTTTTACACAATGTACTTATACTTATTCATAGTAAACCCACATATCATTTTTTAATTACTTTCATAAACAAATGCTGGGTTATTCTATGACTAGCTGTTATTACATCTACTTGTATTTACAATTAATTCATCAAAACAAAAGAAAGGGTTCAATAATGAAAAACATGAAACGCTTTTTAGCAATATTAGGAATTGTATTTTTCCTCGGATTGTACATCCTTGCCTTAGTTGCTGCTTTGGTAGATTTTCCTTACCATAAGGCAATTTTACAGGCCTGTATATTTAGCATTTTTTATATTACTTTATTTATTGCATTGTTTAAGGCTGTTTATTCTTTCTTAAAGAAGAAAAATGAAAATAAAAACGAAGCTGAGTAACACTACTCAGCTTCTCTTTTTATACGCTCCAACCGTTCTTTTGCTATTTTTTCTTCGCCATTGTCAGACATATGATAAAAGGTAGTTCCCACAAATTCATCAGGTAAATACTGTTGCTTTACATAATGATTTGGGAAGGAATGCGCATACAAATATCCATCTCCATGCCCCAATTTTCCTGCCCCAGGATAATGGGCGTCACGCAAGTGATTTGGAATGGTTGCCATTTGTTTTGCTTTTACTGCTGCCATAGCATCATCAATAGCACAAATAGCGCTGTTACTTTTCGGTGCACAAGCTACGTAAGTTGCCGCCTGAGAAAGTACAATCCTTGCTTCCGGCATTCCAAGACGTTCTACCGCCTGTGCCGCTGCCGTTGCCACAACCAACGCATTTGGATCTGCATTTGACACATCTTCTGCCGCACAGATCATAATTCTTCTGGCGATAAAGGTAATGCTCTCTCCTGCGTACAGCATCCTCGCCAAATAATACACTGCCGCATCCGGATCAGAACCTCTCATACTTTTAATAAAAGCAGAGATGGTATCGTAATGGTTATCTCCTGTTTTATCATATCTTACTGCTCTTTTTTGAATACACTCCTGCGCCACATCCATGGTAATGTGAATTTTTCCATCTTCTGAGCGCTCAGTGGTCAATACTCCCAGTTCAATGGCAGTAAGAGCCTTTCTTGCGTCACCATCAGCCATTTCACTCAAAAATTCCAATGCATCCTCGTGAAGAACTGCCTGATAAGAACCAAGTCCTCTTTCATTGTCTTCCACTGCTCTTTTAAGAAGCACTTTAATCTGGTCTTTTTCCAACAATTTTAACTCAAAAACAATAGATCTGGAAATCAACGCGCTGTTTACTTCAAAGTAAGGATTTTCCGTTGTGGCACCAATTAAGATCAATGTACCATCTTCCACATATGGAAGCATATAATCCTGCTGTCCTTTATTAAAACGGTGAATCTCATCAATAAATAAAATTGTCCGCTTTCCATACGCTCCCAGTGTGTTTTTCGCCTCATTTACCACTTCTTCCATATCTTTCTTTCCGGCAGAGGTAGCGTTAATCTGTCGAAATTCTGATTTTGTAGTGTTGGCAATCACTTTCGCAATAGTAGTCTTTCCGGTTCCCGGTGGTCCATAAAGAATAATAGATTGCAGTTTATCCGCTTTAATGGCGCGATACAACAACTTATCTTTCCCAAGAATATGTTCCTGTCCTACGATTTCCTCAATGGTTCTTGGGCGCAATCTGGACGCCAATGGACTTTCTTTTTGTAAATTACTACTTCTCATATATTCAAATAAATCCATATCAAACCTCTCTGTTCTTTTCATCTTTTCACAAAGTATTTCCATTTTTCTACTTTTGTGCTATACTATGTACGGTATATAAATGCACAGTGAAAGGAGAATTACAATGTCAATTCCAAAAGATCCTGTAATGTTACTAAGTTTTATTAACACGCAATTACGCGATAATTATTCATCTTTAGATGAGTTATGCCGCAGTTTGGATGTAGACAAACAGCATGTCATCAAAACCTTGGCAACTATTGATTATGAGTACGAAACCGCACATAATCAATTCAAATAAATACAAACCGTTTATATAGTGAAAAGCAAATTTTGATTTGTTTTTCACTTTTTTATCAATCTGAGATAATAACTACCTGCTTTTCAATTCTTACATAATCCACTTCCTCAAGTTCTTCCCAGACACCTTTGCCGGCAGTTGCCTCTGTCAGTTCTTTTAAAAAGCCTTCATACTCCCATTCCGGAACCAATGTGATAATCTCTACATTGTCTGCATATATGGTATCTAACACAGGAATATCCTTTTCCGCAATGATATACTGCATCTTTCCCAGTCCATTATAATCTGTTTTAATGGCTAATTTCTGTCCATGACAGCGTTCTGTAATCACACTGTTTGCAAGACCTTCTTTTGTGGACTGTGAATATGCCCTTACCAATCCTCCCGTACCAAGAAGGGTTCCTCCAAAATATCTTGTGACAATTACCAATACATTGTGGATATCTTCCCCAAGCAATACTTCTAAAATGGGTTTTCCGGCAGTTCCTGATGGTTCGCCGTCATCACTAAAGCGCTGAAGTTCCTGTTTTGCCCCCAACACATAGGCATAACAGTTGTGTCTGGCATCCCAGTATTCTTTTTTGCATTGTGCAATTAACTCCAATGCCTGCTCTTCTTCCTTTATTGGATACACATGAGCTATGAATCTGGATTTTTTTTCTACAATCTCGCCTTCCCCAGACTCATAAACAATTTTGTAAGAAGTCTTTTCCATACGTTTTTCTCCTGAATAATATATTTCCCTGATTACGCAAAGAAGGTGCTGCCAAAGCAACACCTTACTTTGCACCTACGATGCTATCGCACATGCTCAATTATAACATTGAATCCCCCAATTATCCACTTATTCTTTCTACAAGAAAATCATACAGAACTTCATTTAGTACACATGGAGTAATCTGATTTCTCATCAATAGTTTTAATATCCCCTCTGCCTTTTCTCGTTCATCAGCAATCCCCCCGGTTTGCTCAAACTCGACTACCTGATGGTTTAACTCCTTCTCCACATAAATTCCATACTTCGCAATAGCATCATCGAATGTCTCCAAAAAATAAGTGATTACAGCCTCATTTCCATCTTCCTGATGAATGATTTCAAACCCCTGGCATTCGATCCCCATAAGAAATATCCCCCTTCATAACATATAATCTCTCGGTTATTTTTTATATCGACAAATTGTTTTGATAAACTTAATATTTTCAGGATTACATTTCATATCCATTTCTTTCCAGAAAGCATTACAATCCCTTGTTCAGCCTTGAATTACCACAGTGGATTTGCTATAATAAATGACGTGTATTTTGTTATCACTGTTATTGATAAGTTAATTTCAAAGAAAGGGTTATTAACATGAATTTTTCCAATCACGAACTTGTAAAAAAGCAAAAAAAACTTCGTTCAAGTTCGACTAAAATATATTCTAGTTGTAAACTGATATTTCTAAGATTAGGCGTCATTGCCCTAATCTGTGCAATTGCCACCGCAGGTTACGGCGCATACGGATTGGTATCCGGCATCATCGATAATTGTCCGGAAATAGACGAAACAACTATTTCGCCTGAAAAGTTTTCCACAACAATCTATGATAATCAAAAAAAAGAAATCGGTAAATTAGTCGGTTCAGAAGCCAACCGTATTCAGGTTTCCTTAAAAAAAATACCTGATAATTTAAAAAACGCCTTTATTGCTATAGAGGATGAGCGATTTTACTCTCATTCAGGTATCGATATGAGAGGTATTTTTCGTGCCGGTTTTCAGACCATTTCTTCTGGAAGTCTAGGTCAGGGTGCCAGTACCATCACCCAGCAACAGATAAAAAATGTTTTATTTGACGGTGGTATGGAAACTACAAAAGCAGATAAAATTGTCCGCAAAGTTCAGGAACAATATCTTGCCCTGAAACTTGAGCAGACTGTTGAAAAAGATGTAATTTTAGAAAACTATTTAAATACCATTAACCTTGGGCAAAACACACTTGGTGTGCAGGCTGCTGCCCATAGATATTTCAATAAAGATGTTAGTAAATTAACACTTTCTGAATGCGCAGTGATTGCAGGAATCACAAAAAATCCGTCAAATCTTAATCCAATCAGTAATCCGGAAAACAATTCCGACCGTAGAAAACTTGTTCTTGGGAACATGTTAAAACTTGGATTTATTACCAATGATGAATACGATACGGCACTTGCCGATAATGTATATAAACGTATTAAGAAAGTAAACAAAAAGAAGTCAAACGAGCATATTACTTCTTATTTCACGGATGCATTGATTAATGAAGTATTGAAAGACTTGCAGGAAGAATTGAATTATTCAGAAAGTCAGGCTTCCAATCTTTTGTATCGTGGTGGATTAAAAATATACACAACACAGGATACTTCCATGCAAAATATTTGCGACAAAGTGATTTCAAATCCTGCCAATTATCCAACAGGAACCAAGTATGGTATTTCTTACCGACTTACCATCACTGACAAAAAGGGAAAAACTCATAACTATGACGAAAATACTTTGAAAAATTATTATAAGACTACAAATCCGGCTTTTGCATTACTATTCCAAGACAAGACATCCGCAAAAAACTGTGTTGAAAAATACAAAGAACAAATGCTTTCAGAAACAAAAGGAACAGTGGAAGGTGAAACCTTGTCTTACACTCTTCAGCCACAGATTTCATTTGTACTGATGGATCAGCATACAGGCGAAGTAAAAGCCCTCGTTGGTGGTCGTGGAACGAAAAGTGCCAGTCGTACACTAAACCGTGCTACCAATTGTAAACGTCAGCCAGGCTCAACGTTTAAAGTATTGTCTGCCTTCCTTCCTGCACTGGATGCAAAAGGTATGACGCTTGCTACGGTTTTCGACGATGCACCTTACAACTATCCTGGTACAAACAGACAGGTAAAAAACTGGTACAAAACAGGCTACCGTGGTCTTTCTACCATTCGAACCGCCATCAAGGATTCTATGAATGTTGTAGCAGTAAAAACCATGGAACAGGTTACTCCGGAATTGAGTATTAAGTATTTACAAGACCTTGGCATCACAACTTTGGTAACGGATACCTCACTTCCTGCCAATGACGTAAATCTTTCTACCGCTCTTGGAGGATTAACCTACGGTATCACCAATTTCGAAGCAACTGCAGCTTACGCAAGCATTGCCAATGGCGGTACTTATCAGGAACCGATTTTGTACACTAAAATTGTGGACCACAACGGGAAGGTAATCCTTGATAAAACTTCTGATTCTAGAAAAGTTTTCAAGGAATCTACTGCATTTTTGCTTACAAGCGCTATGCAGGATGTTGTTACCTCTGGAACCGGTACTCCTGCCCGTTTCCTTAATTCCAGAATGCCGGTTGCCGGAAAAACAGGTACCACTTCAGATTGTGTGGATGCTTGGTTTATCGGCTATACACCTTATTTAACAGCAGGAATATGGACTGGATATGATGATAATACTCACTTATCCACTTCCACATATCACAAAATCATTTGGCGTTCCATTATGGAACAAATTCATGCCAATTACGAAGTGGTTGATTTTCCAATACCAGAAACTATCACCACAGCAACTATCTGTACCAAGAGTGGAAAATTGGCAAGAAAAGACCTTTGTAAATATGCAAAAGGCGGTTCTACCGTCCGCACCGAATACTTTGCAGACCATGCGCCGACCCAGTATTGCGACTGTCACATTTCCGTAAACATTTGTTTGGATTCAGGACTTCCAGCCTGTGACAACTGTCCTTCAGACCGCATTGTTCAGCAAATATTATTAAAGAAGGAAGAACAAGGAACAACTGCAGATACACCAAACTGTATCTCGTCGTCAGCTTTAAATTTACTTTGTACTTTCCACAAAAATCAATCCATAAAAATTGTTGAAATTGATAAACCAGAAGAATCAGCATCACCTAAAGAAACCATTGCTCCTACAGTTTCACCAAAGAACTGATTGCAATACTATAGTAGAAAGGAGTATCACTATGAAACAAATAAATACCATTGGATTTATCGGATTTGGGTTAATCGGCGGTTCTATCGCCAGAAACCTAAGACAGATTTATCCAGATGTTAAAATGATTGCATACAATTACCGTCCGGACAATACAAATCCTAATCTTTTATTAGCACAAAAAGACGGCGTGTTAAATGAATTAGTAACCAGTCTTACAGACGGTTTTAAGGACTGTGATTTAATTATCCTATGTGCACCGGTTCTTAGAAACATTGCCTATTTAAAAGAACTGAAACCTGTCATTAAAGATAGTTGCATTCTTACGGATGTAGGAAGTGTCAAAGGAAACATTCATGTAGCAGTGAAAGAAATAGGCTTGGAAAAGCAATTTATCGGCGGTCATCCAATGGCAGGCTCTGAAAAAACAGGCTATGAAAACTCTACTCTTGAGCTGTTAAAAAATGCCTACTATGTGCTTACACCAACCGTATTTACCCCAAAAGAAAATATTGTCTTTATGCAGGAACTGGTAAAAAAAATGGGTGCCATTGCCGTAACACTCCCTTACGACAAACATGATGATGTGGTAGCTGCAATCAGCCATGTACCACACATCTTAGCCGCTTCTTTGGTAAATATGGTTCAGGATAATGACGATGAGGATAAGAACATGTATCAACTGGCAGCCGGTGGTTTCAAAGATATTACAAGGATTGCTTCCTCATCTCCTATTATGTGGGAAAATATCTGTGTCACCAATTCTGACAGTATCATGCTGTTTATTGACAAATACATTGAATATTTACAAAGCATGAAATCAGCCATTAGCGAAAAAGATAGTGATTTTCTAATGGACTTCTTTGCCCGTTCGAAGAAATACAGAGATTCCGTGAAATAATGACACATTCACGGACATGACTGCCTTGCAGTCACCACAATACATAAACGTGAAAAAGGATACGATGCACAACTTATGTACACCGTATCCTTTTATTTTTCACTTTATAACTCATCATCCGTTATAAACATAGCATCTCCAAAACTAAAGAAACGATATTTCATTTCCACCGCTTCTTTATACGCTTCAAGAACACGCTCTCTTCCTGCAAGTGCAGATACAAGCATAAGCAACGTAGACTCTGGCAAATGGAAATTGGTAATGAGACAATCCAATACCTTAAACTTATATCCCGGATAAATAAAGATATCTGTATCTCCGCTACAAGGCTTCATTTTTCCATTTTCATCCGCTGCAGATTCGATAGTTCTGCAACTGGTGGTTCCGACACAGATAATTCGTCCTCCGGCTTCTTTTGTGGCATTGATTTTGTCTGCCGCATCTTTATCCACCTGATAAAATTCAGAATGCATATGATGTTCCAATACATTATCCACCTTTACCGGGCGGAAAGTTCCTAAACCTACATGAAGTGTCACATATGCGATTTTTACCCCCATAGCCTCGATTTCAGCAAGTAACTCTTTTGTAAAATGCAATCCCGCCGTAGGAGCTGCCGCAGAGCCTTCATATTTGGCATATACGGTCTGATAACGGTTTTTGTCCTGTAACTGATGGGTAATGTAAGGTGGCAATGGCATCTGCCCTAATTGATCTAATATTTCTTCAAAAATTCCGTCATAATGAAACTGTACCAAACGGTTGCCTTCTTCTCCAATTTCCAAGACTTCGCAGGAAAGCAATCCGTCTCCGAATACGATTTTCGCTCCCGGTCTTGCTTTCTTTCCCGGTTTTACCAGTGTTTCCCAAACGTCATTTTCTTTTCTCTTTAGTAACAGAAGTTCCACCTTTGCTCCAGTGCCTTCTTTACAGCCAATCAAACGAGCCGGAATAACTTTTGTATTATTAAGAACCAGACAATCCCCCGGTTTTAAATACTCTTTAATATCGCGAAATGTCTGATGTTTTCTCTTTCCTGTATGTTTATTTAATATCAATAGCTTTGAACTTGATCTATCATCAAGAGGGTCCTGTGCAATCTGTTCCTGCGGCAAATCAAAATAATAATCCTTTGTCTGCAATCCTATCGTTTCCATGATAAAACTCCAATCTAATCTAAATATCCTTTGTAGTTACCAATCAAATATTATAAACCAGCCCTCACATATTGTAAAGCG
>CADBNB010000088.1 GCA_902795895.1 uncultured Lachnospiraceae bacterium
CAAGAATATTTGAAATGGTGGCAGGAGGGAAGTTGTCCCCCTACACATTTATGTTGGAAATATTAGAGAAGGAGCGTTATGCCAAAATCGCAGCATAGTGCCCTCTCGGAAAGGAATGCTATGTTAGAGATAAAAGGAAAAGTAAATACTGCGGTATGCTATGCAAAGATCATCGATGATGGGGCAGTGGAGCAAATCCGCAGGATGTGTGATTATGAGTTGACTGAAGGAAGTAAGATTAGGATTATGCCTGATGTACATGCCGGTAAAGGATGTACCATAGGAACCACAATGACGGTTTCTGACAAGGCATGTCCGAATATCGTAGGTGTAGATATCGGATGTGGTATGTACACCGTCAAACTTAATGATGAAACCCTTGACTTCGAGAGAATTGACGATGCTTGCCACTATATACCTTCAGGGATGAATGTCTGGGATGGACGAAAAGAGCATTTTGATCTGACTGAGCTCAGATGTTTCAGATCATTAAAGGATTCCAAGAGACTTGAGCGTTCATTGGGGACGCTCGGAGGTGGCAACCACTTTGTTGAGATTGATAAGGCGACTGATGGCACGTTTTATCTTGTGATCCATTCTGGTTCAAGAAACCTCGGAAAACAGGTCGCGGAGATATACCAGCAGTTGGCGGTAGATCTTCATATGGGGAAAGAGAACTATTTCATACAGAGAGATGAGATAATTCGATCCTATAAGGAGCAGGGGAGACGAGGAGAGATTCAGTCTGCACTTAAGGCGCTTAAAAACAGTTATGAAATACAGGAGTTGTCTGTGCCGGAGGACATTTGCTGGTTGTATGGATCTTTTTTGGAGGACTATCTTCATGATGTAGAAATCTGCCAGAGATTCGCCAGAAGAAACAGAGAGCTTATGGCAGAAGTAATTCTGGGAAGAACAGGAATGACTTCTTCTGATAGCTTTCATACCATTCATAACTATATCGATACCGACGAAATGATCTTGAGAAAAGGTGCAATAGCAGCACATAAGGGCGAGAAAATTCTTATTCCGATAAACATGAGGGATGGTGTTGTCCTCGCAACCGGGAAAGGAAATCCTGAGTGGAATTATTCTGCTCCCCATGGAGCCGGCAGATTAATGTCGAGATCTAAAGCAAAAGAAAACCTTGATATGGCGGCTTATGTGGAGGCTATGAAGGGCATCTATACAACGTCTGTAAATGAGCAGACGATTGATGAGGCTCCCATGGCATATAAGTCGCTCGAGGACATTATCGACGTGATTAAGGAATCCGTGGATGTTATTGATATCATGAAGCCAGTATATAATTTTAAGGCTTCCGATGATGATGTTCCCTGGAAAAAAGGAAAACAACGGAAGCATGATCTATATGTAACACGTTTAGAAACCGCTTAAATGCTTAATCGGAGGGATGTGCATAATTTTGCGCATCCCTCCTTGTATTATGTGGATACAGAAGCAAAAGAGATGTTTGGTTTTCTCAGCGGCAGCATTCCGCGGTATGGAAAATCGCTGGGAGAAGGATTGGCATAAAAGATACCATGCTGTTCTTAAAGCAGCGAACGGGGTGACTTACGTGAGCGACAGACCTGGACGGGTCGCATTCTTTAGACGTGTTTTGCAAGAGCATTGGTTAAAGAATAGTAGTAACCAAAGTAATTAGGAATGTATAGATTTATTTTGCATGGAAAATCGTGTATAATTAGAGATAAATAGCGTTCATGAAAAATTACTTTGAAAGTGTTTGCCGTAGTCAACAAAGTTGCGGAGCAAAGAAACAAAAGTGGCGATTGAAATAAAAGAATAAAGCGGTAAATGATTTTAGTAAATCTAGGAAGGAGCATCTTATGAAAAAATTTAATACCACAGGTACATGTGTGCCAAATAGGCATTACATGGTAGATACTTCGGAAAAATTAGATCGGATTACAAGGATTATTGAGAATGAAGATTATTTTACCATCAATCGTTCTAGGCAATATGGAAAGACTACGACTATGGTTTTGTTGAAAAATAGATTAAAAGACAAATACGAAGTCATTAATATCAGCTTTGAGGGAATTGGTGATGAACCGTTTTCGTCAAATGTTATTTTTACGAAGACTTTTGTTGAGCAGGTCTTTGAAAAAATGGAATATACGAAAATTGATGAGGAAGACAAAATAAAATGGAATAATTTGTCTGATTTTAATGAGGAAAGACCAATTAAATGGTTAAGCAAAAAAATCACCGATTTATGTCGAAATTATCCAGTAATTCTTATGGTGGATGAAATGGATAAATGTTCAGATAATCAGGTGTTTCTTAACTTTTTAGGAATGTTGAGAGATAAATATTTAGCAAGAAATATTGGTGAAGATTACACATTTAAAAGTGTCATTTTAGCTGGTGTATATGATGTGAAAAATCTAAAGTTAAAACTTCGTCCGGATGAGGAACGAAAATATAATAGCCCATGGAACATTGCTGTGGATTTTAATGTCGATATGAGTTTCCACCCGGAAGAAATTGCAACCATGTTAAGTGCGTACGAGGAGGATGCCCATACAGGTATGGATATTAAGACAATTAGTGAGGAATTGTATCATTATACCCATGGTTATCCTTATTTGGTGAGCTGGTTATGCAAGTGGATGGATGAAGAAGGAAATCGAAACTGGTCAGAGGATGGTATTCAAAAAGCACAGAAGGCATTTTTGAAATTGCGAACACCATTGATGGACGATTTAATTAAAAATATAGAGCAATATGATGGATTGAAAAATGTGATTAAGCAGATTTTGTTTTCAGACAATGATGTAATGTTTAATATTTTAAATCCAGACATATCATTAGGCGGTATTTTTGGTATCCTTTCGGAAAAGGACGGAAAGGTTGTTATATCCAATATCATTTTTGAAATTGCACTGTATGATTATTTTTCATCTTTTGTTAAGAAAGGCTGGCGGAATGGAAGTGAAAAAAGCCAATTTATCAAAGAGGACGGTCATCTTGATATGGTCCATGTACTTAATCGGTTTCAGGCATTGATGAAAGCAGAGTATCGCCAAGAGGATGAAAAATTTATCGAGAGTCAGGGAAGATTATTATTCTTATGTTTCCTGAAACCAATCATCAATGGAACCGGTTTTTATTACGTGGAGCCGGAGACAAGAACCAGCAATCGCATGGATATTGTGGTGACCTATTTGGAAGAAGAATTTATTATTGAGCTTAAAATATGGCATGGAGAACAATATCGAAAAGATGG
>CADBNB010000089.1 GCA_902795895.1 uncultured Lachnospiraceae bacterium
CTTTTTATAGCGCATATATAGTTTGAGTTTTATTTATCTGTGTATTTCTCATACACTTCCAGCGCCTCTTCCTCCGACATACCTTCCACCTGAGATAGTAAATCTTCAATAATGGTTTCTTTATTTAAACTATGACGAATTCCCATTTGAATGATAGTTTTTATTTGACCACGTTTCTCTCCTCTTTTCTCTCCTCTTTTTTCTTTCTCTTTCGCATATTTCTCTACTGCCTCGCACATCTCTTTTCTTCCCTCTCCTTCAACTTGCCAGATGACTTTTTGATACTGTTTCACTCGTTAGCTCTAAAAGCAGTAACTAAAGTGATTAATACTTTCAGTTTATCATCTTCCTATATTTCTGACAAGTATTCCCGACAACTATTCCCAACAACTATTCCTCTCAAGCCCCTTACAAATCTCAGCCCCTTTCGCTCCTAATTTACTATTTTAATTTTTATATTCACATTATAATATGTTGCTACTACTTTGTCCAGTATTTTTTTGTCATTTTTATATCAGCCGAAAAATTTCCAAACGATAGATTGCACACTTTGCGAACAATCGGGCAAGCGAGCAATCGGACAATCGGACAAGCGAACAAGCGAACAATCGAACAATCTATTGTTATGAATAAAAAAAGCTCCCTTTCGGGAGCTGTCAGCAGCAATCATAAGATTGTTACTGACTTTGTCTACAGTCTGAAAGCTCCCTTTCGGGAGCTTTTTATCAGATATTTTCTGACATTATAGTACAATCTTATAATGCCACTCATCACACAAGTAAATAATGTCAAATTCCAATCCGCTATCTCGTCATTATCATTGTTATTGTCACTATTATTGTCATTGTCATTGTTATTGTCTGCCAAATCGGAAACCTGTGTCCGATTTAGAATTTGTATAGATACTATGCCTTTTTCTTTCTTGATGTAAAAAGTCCAATTACTGCTACCGCCATAAGGATAAGTCCTACTACTGTGAACATCGTTGTTCCTCTGCCACCTGTTACCGGCAACGTAAATCCTTTTTTGTTAACTACATTGACATTTGTAATTCCATTATTGTTAGTGATAACCGAGCCTGTTGTCTTTCCTTTGAATGTAGTTGCACTATTGATACTGATAGGACTTCCCTCATTTCTCTTTTCACTACTTTCATGACCTGATGCGTCATATACTCTTGTAATCATTTTCTTCTCATATGATTCCTTTGTATACTCAACATCAATTTTAAGTTCTACCGCTTCCTTTAAGAGATTATAGCCTTTTGCTGTGCTTGTCTCCACAAGATAGATTTCCTGATTTGAGGCAAATCCATAAGGATGCTTATCATCTGAAATTCCTGTTCTAATCTCTATAACACCATCATTTGTAGTATAACTTCCAATTTTGAAAGCCGAAATGCCTTTTCCCGGAACTGTTGTATCTCCACTGGTGCTTGATAAATAAACATCAAATGTTGCTTCATTCTTTGATTTGTCTGAATCGGGAGCACCACTAAACTCCTTGTTAATTACAAGCGCAAATGTATATACAAATGCCTTATCATTAATCTCTGTTGTCTCATCATCCGGTTGTTCGCCCTTATCTGAGTCAGGAATATCCCATGTGTTTGTCTTGTGTGAATAGATAAGTTTTGCATCATTTTCATTTCCATCCGTTGAGCCATAGCCCACTGTTGACGCATTTTTAGTCAATTTTGCTGTATAAATAATTTCAAGTTTTGTTGCAAGTTTTGTTGCAGCTTTTGACTGCAATGAATTTTTCTGTTCAGGTGTAAATTCAATATGCCATCCAATTTCTTTTGATGCGTCATCCGTATCTACAACAAAATTACCTGCATTTGCACCCTTAACAATCCCAAAATTCTCTTTGTTAGTTTCACCAATATCGGTTGTGTATGTTATGGTTGCTGATTCTAAAGCTACATTGTCAAACTGACCAGCTGTAAATCTGTCTTCGATTTTATATGTTTTTAAATCTCCAACTGTCTTTGGAACATCTACAGTTACCCTAAATTTTACATCCTCTGTTGTGCAATAATCTGCTGTGTGTTTCCAATCATCTTCTGTGCCTCTTCTTAATACTTCTTTTGTTATCTTAGGCATCTCATTGGCTACTACAATATTTTTGCTTGGCGTTACCTGTCCTGCATCATCAATAGAAAACATATGCGCTGTTTTTCTGTCTGCAATATATCCTCTTGGAGCCTCAGACTCTACGAATTTATAATTTCCCATTCCAAGATTATTGATAGACAGTCCTGTTTCAGGAACCGTAAATTCTCCTGTTGTCTCATTAAATACCACTCCCTGATAATCTTTAAAAGGTGTGCCATCAATATCTGCTGTCTGTCTTGTCCAAACACCTGATGCAGTCTCTTTGTAGAGCATGAATTTAGAACCTGCAATTGCGTTTGAACCATCTGTCTTTTTGAGATTTATCTGTCCAACACTTGTTGTATTCTTTGGATATACATGAATATCATAATTCCAACTATTACCTGCTACTTTTGTCGTAGGCACTGATACCAAAAATGGCTCTGTTCTTTTTTGTAACCTTCGCAGGTGCATCCGTCTCTATTACAAGATATACACCAATATCGAGATTTGTAAGTTTTGCTATACCATCATTTCCCAAATCAGTTGCTGTTGTAACCTGATGAATATCAGAAGAACTAATATTCAATTCCGATTTTGCATCACCCGTTGCCTCATTGATAAATTTTGTCACATCTGTATTCAAATCAATATAATTGTCAGTTTTTTCAAGAACTCCTTTTACAGTATCATTAATCTTATATCTTGTTCCTTTATCCTCCTGCACAATATCTGCAACTTTATACAACTTAAATGTAACTCCATTTAATCCTACTGCATCTTCTGGAACTTTATCCGTTGATTCTCCTGTACCTGCAACACCTTCACTTCCAGAATAATCATATTTGTGAATTGTCAGACTTCCCTTCTGCTCATCAATAGCTGGTACTTTTATTGAAGTATTTGGGAATTTCACTTCAT
Source organism: uncultured Lachnospiraceae bacterium (assembly GCA_902795895.1). Lineage (GTDB taxonomy): Bacteria > Bacillota > Clostridia > Lachnospirales > Lachnospiraceae > CAG-411. Next base: position 3,018 of record CADBNB010000089.1, read on the forward strand.
AAGATTTCGAACTATTTTCTGCTTTTTTTAGCGGGTATGACTTTCCGTCTTCTCCAATAATTTCATCCGGAAATGTCTCATCTTTTGGAAAGACAACATAAATCGGTGTGTCATCAAGCATATATCCACTCGGTGCTGCCACCTCTTTTAATTCAAAAATAACATCATATGTTAATTTCTTACTCTCATCTATTGTCTTGAAATTAATATATCCTGTTTTTGCAGACGTTTTTTCATCAATCAATAAATTTTTCTTAGTAACTCTTTTAGTAGTCTCTTCATAGTTCGTATCATATAACTGGAATCTAGAGCCAACAAGTGGCTTGGTTTCATCTCCGTTTTCGTACTTATAAACAGTCAACTGCATTTCGTCCGTTCCCGCAGCACCGGCACTATTTAGTGCATCTGCCGAATAATTTACTGACTTTGTACCGTCAGCAGCATTGATTCCTGTAATCTGAACTGTGTTAGAACCATCAGCTACATGTTCTCCGGCATTTTCTTTTACCTTTGCTGTATATTTTAAATTGACCTTTACTCCATCCGGAACTGTAAGCGAAATCGTATTTGTTACAGGATTATAATTATAAGAATAGCGATTATCACTACCAGCAAGCTCTGTCATTGTCTTTTCTGCACCATCATTGATATAAACCTTTAATGAATCCTCATTAAATATCAAACTATCTCCAAGCCTATCTTCAATGTTAAGCATATTATTAGGTGCTGAGCCCAACAAATAATCTCTTGTTGGATTGACAATAACATCAAATTCCATATTCGGTGCTGTTGATTTGTCATATTTTAATGTCTTACTAATAATATCTTTTGGTTTTTTCTGATGTCCCTTGGCTACCGATTTTCCGATTGGTTCAGTATTATCATCTACAAACAATTCTGCTGTGTTTTGAACCTCATTTTCATCATTCCATGTATCATAACTGCCATCTAATTTTGTGCCCAGTCTTATGTGCAATTTTCCAACAACCGTATTCAATTTTTCAACAGGAATCTTCCAAGAAATTTCTTTTCCATTTATTGTTGGCTCGATATTCAAATTCTTGTAAGTATCATCTGACACATATGCCTTAAAATCGGCATCTGAATATGCGATTTCATTCGGCAGAGTATCCTTAATCACAACATAATTGTGTGGATTTATTTCGCCTGAAGTAATTAACTCTTGAATTTTTGATGTCTCTACATAAATATCCCATACACTATTTTCAAGATTCTTACTGATTACTGAATCCCAACTACCATTGGCCTTATATTCCTTCTTCATTAGAACAAAGTATTGTTTTGATGCCTCTGCTTGAGTAGAATTAATATCTAAATTGTTCTCATCCTTTGCTGTCATCTCAATTCTATTTCTAAATGTCTGCGTACTATCTATTACATTTGATAATGGTTCTGTAATCTTGTTCATCGACCCATTACAAATATAAGTCTTGTAATGAAGAATAAATTTAATATTCTTATCCTGTTCATTTGGCAGATTACTAATACTTATTCTAAATCCACTACCATTTTCCTGTGGTGTATTTTCAAATGTATAAGGTTTTCCATCTAATGTGGCACTTATTGAACTGATATCAACCTTATGGTTAAAGCGCCAATTCTCCACTGTCGTAGAATCCTTCAAGACAACATCTTTTAAGCCTCCTGCCGGCACCAAAATTGTTGATGTCCAGTCGATTGTTGTCACCTGATTTGTTGAATCGTAGACCATATCTCCCGCTGATTTCTGAATCATTTTCTCTGAAGATGTATCTCCAACATTCGCACTAGCCTCTGTACTGTAATCTTTGCCTTCATAAGTGATTGTCGCCTTATTTTTTACTGTTGTTGTGTATCCTACTGGAATCTTAGCCGCATCAACCGTACTTGTGTACTCAAAAACATAAGCATGGTCTGTATCTCCAAATGTATAACCGTTTTTAAGTGTTTGACCTGTAATTGTGTTTACAACTGTATTATTTGTTACATCTTTTATTGTGACACTTGCATCATCCGGAATCTTAACCCAGTCATTTAGCATCTCATCTTTTAGGGTAGTTCCATTTAAGTTTACTTTGTCTGAACCATTATTTACCCTGATTGTCCACTTGATGTTTTTATCTGAGGCATTATATGTTCCACTCTTAGATAAAAGACTGACATCTGCTCTTATGGCTCTAGAACTTGTAGACGAATCCGTATGCTCATCACTTTTCACTGAGGCAGTATTATTAACGAGTAAATCCTGTCCCCAGTACTTCTTTGAATTACCATTATCCTCTAATGCTAATAACTCATTCCCAAGATTTGCCTCATATGCCACATAAATCTCTTCCCTGTCCTTCATTGAACCGATAGTTAATTGGAATCTATGAGAATCTGCATTTTCATTTGAACTATATGTACCCTGATACTCTTGGGTTAAATTGCTGTCTTTGTATAATTTAATACTTCCTGTCTTATATGTAAGATAGTCACCCATAATGTCATCTACCACAATATTTGTATTTGGTCCGGCAGATGTAATCTTTAAACTATACTGCTGTGTTTTCTTGCTAATATCTCTTTTTCCTTCTGACTTTTCAATAGTGATAGCATCTTTTGTTGTATCTCTCTGGATTTTCATATTCACAGTCTTATATCCGAGGTCTACTGCTCCACCATCTTCACCTAAATTATCATACCATCTCGATGTTATTTTACCTTCAAGTTCAATTTTTGAAAATAAATCCGAGAGTCTATATGTATCATCAAGATAAGTTACTGTCATTTTTCCATTCTGAAGAATTGCTCTTCCTCGAACTTGATCAGTGTTGTTCTTATCCTTTAATACAATGTCTGTCGATTCTAGAGAGGCAATCAAGAAGTCCGGTAAATCAAGCGAAAATGTATCTCCGACATTGTATGTGATAGAACTTCCGTCTTTTGACATTGGGACATTCCAATATAAAGTATATACAAATGGATCGCCCTGCTTATACAATTTAGAGTCATCTACCTCCTCATCATTGATTTTAAATGAACATCCGTTTTTATCTAACATATTCTTAATAGGATGTTCACTAGCCTGCACTTCCGTCTTCTTCAATGCTAGGTTTGCAAATACTCCAGATATAAAGAAAACCATAACTGCAATCAGGGCAATTAGGGGTTTCAACAATCTTCTTTTTTTCTTTTGCTCCATAATCTTACTCCTTCATGTAATTATTAATCTCATACATTCTATTATGGAACTTTTTTCAAATTAATTCAATTAAAATTTATTATTTTTTCATATTTTAGACATATTTTCTTCAAAATTCACTTTACCCTTTCTTATCCCTTGTCACAATCATTCCTACAAGAATCATCACCATAATCACTGCACCACCAATAATCATCAAATTATCTTCTAACCAGATTTGTGTGTCAGAATATTCCAGATTATCCTGACTAATCGTGCTGTCTGGCTCCTGCTGAGTTTCTGCTATAGTGTCTGATGTTTCCACATCGCTTTCGGATACTGTCTCCTTTTCATCCAATGAAACAACCCTTTTTGCATAAACTAAATATCTATGCGTATTTTTCGTATACGGATGACAGGTTACAAGCGTAATCATATCCTCATTTTTCTGGATAAACACTTCATAAATGTCATTTTTTCCCACAATTCTTATTTCCGACACCCGATACTTTAACTCTTCCCACGGTGTTGTCAGCGTAATATCATCTCCAATTTCCATTTTCTGAATGTCGCGAAACATCTTGATACCTTTATATCCTCTATGTGCAGCAATGACTGTATTCGTGTTTGCTCCTCCGATTGGCATGGAAGTATTTCCAAGCACAACCGCTCCATTCGCCATATTTGCTTTTGTGGCACCGAGATACATCGGCATTTCCACTTCCATTTTCGGAATGTTTAAGATTCCAATTACATTATTAGAAAATCCATATTCTTCCAAATTAAATACAGGTATTTCATACGCAAACGGATCTTTTAAATCACTTTGTCCATTTCGAAAAATCTTCTCATTATAGGATTTCATATCCGCATACAGTCTGGTAAGTTCACTTCCTGTCTCCGACACTTCTCCCTTTTCTATTTTCTGTTGTTCCTGCTGTAATTCAACCAAATCAGACTTAAAATCATTTAGCACCTTGTCACTTTCATGCTTTGCAAACCATCTGGTTGCAAGTGGATACATAAAAACAGCAAATCCACCTAAAAATATAAAAATCATAAAGATTCTGCTAATTACTCTCTTCATACCAATATCTCCATATAATATGCGATGCCTCAGACAGCAAATTTCCAATTCTAATAAGCTTTCCAGAACTTAAATATCCATTTTTTATAAAACTTCAGATTATGATAAATATCCTTGCGTATGGTTTTATACACTTCTAGCGAATAGGGAAGATACCATTCTTTCATCTGGTTATCTCCATAGTTTGTAAGCAGCACACATTCCATATACTTCTGCATTTCGTTTCTAGAAATATGAGGATACTGCTCAGATACCATATCTATAAAGGATTCCTCCGTCACATCTGTATTTTCGTCCATTCCATCAAATACAAACATATTAAAAATAGTAGTAAAAATCTGTTTGACTCTATACTCCTCATTTCTTCCTTTATATTTATCCATACCAAGATTTCGTCTTTTCAAAACATAATAATGAATCACAACAACAAGCAGAGTTACCATTAAAAGTAAACATACACCCATAACAAGATAATATGTTATTAATGAACTATTTTCTCTGATAATTTCTTCCGGAGTCGGGTTCTCTTGATTTTCCTGTTTCTCATTTTCTTTCTTAGGAGTATCCTCTTTGTCATCTTCCGGCATTTCTACATTCGTTACCATTCCTTCAAATCCTGGTGTTGTCTCCACATAAGTAAATCCCTTTTTAGGAACATAAATTTCCGCCCACGCATGAGCATTATCATCCTGTAAAATCGCAGTAAATGAGTTATTTCCACCATCAGAAAATAAATCCGTAGGAATGACATATCCCTCAACATATCTGGCAGGAATACCACAAATGCGAAACATCATTGTGGCTGTAGAGGCAAACGCAGTTGAATCTCCTTTTTTGCGCTCAAACATAAAATAATGAATAAAGTCTTTTCCCTTTGGAAGTTTTACAGATTTGTCTTCAAATTCACATCGCTCTAGCAGAGTTTTTCTGACAAAATTTTTGACATCTTCATATTTTTCCGCTGTGAGGTCTTCTATCTGCTGTGAGGTCATTCCACTCTGAAATTTATTGTCCCACTCCTCTTTCTTCTGCTGACACAGTTCCACAAGCTCTGACAAATCAGCATCACCAAGCTTTGTGTCGATTTCATTTACATAATATTTATAAGAATTTTCTATACTGTCTAATGTTCCATGAACACCATCTTTATTCCATTTGTCCATTATGTTGTCATAATCATTTTTAAAAACAAAAGAGTACGAATCATCATACCTGCTCTGACCTTCTATGGTTCCATCTCCACCCTTTATCTCATAATAATCATTAATATAAGCATAATAAGGAGTATAGGTATACGAGTGTTCCTCATTCATATTTTCCACCTTCATCGTGGAAGGCTGATAATTACTATACTCCGTCACATCTGAGTGAATGGCATACATCGTTCTCAAAAACGGATTATTTTTTATATAGGCTTCCGGATACCCCTCTGTTGTCCAGTTTGTGACATTAGAATGAAATATCTGTTCGTCTGTATATATCCAGCTATTTCCTGTATAAACATTGCCAATATATCCTCTGAGATAAATAGTCTCTGTTGGCTGTTTATCAACAGACACCTTTAATGTCTCCTTTTTTTGATAATAGGTTCCCTCCACCTCTCCGAGGATACCGCCTGAAGAACCTCCTCCAATACCATCAACAGAAAATTTTAGTTTTCCACCAGATATTTTAGGAAGAAAATCCGTCAAAAATCGAATTCCGCTTGTCCTGACAGGAATCATTTTTTGCGAAAGCTCATCTATCACCGGAATCTTTGCCAGAGAACTAACATACCACGCCGGTAACATTGCAAGAACACATAAAATCAATCCAAGTAGCGCAAGTTTATATCTGATTTTTCCAAATCGATAGGCATTGCTGTGATAAACCTGCCCTTTGTTCATTCCCAGATACTTCTTTCGCATCTGCATTTTCGATAAAATCAATAAAGTCACAAATACACTTAACAGTAAAATGAAATAAAAAACAGATACTTCGCCTCCGGATATTTTATACAGCAACAAGAATGGAAATGCGCATAAAATAAAATGCAGATAATCCATACTCATCACAATACCTTTTGCCATCGGCCACATCACATAAAAGCATAAAATAAGAACTGCATATACTTTATAATTCTCGCCTCCATGAAGTCTGTCAATAGAACCTCCATAATTGGCATTAATTGTAGTAATCATATCATTTGTAATTGCAGTCATTCCAGATAATATCTGTCTGTAGCTCAATAGCAGGACGGCTATCTGCACAGTAACAAATCCCACCAAAAATTTCCAGCTATGTTTTCCCCTATAATACCATTCAAAAAAACTCGCCATAAAAATCAGCGAGACACAAAATATCGCCTGACCGATTTTTACACCATATCCATCGAAAAAAATTCCCATTACCGAATAAACTGCCAGAAATACCAGTATAATTTCTGAAAGCACACTCTTATTTAGAATACGATATATTCCTTCATAAAATTTTTCATTTCTTTTTTTCTTATCAAAAATTAACCTGCTCCTTACAACTTTTATTCCCGATGATTCTATATCTCTAGCTGCCATTCCATTAATTCCTTCTCTAATTCATCATAAACAAATGTCTTCACACACTCCTGCTGTATAAAAAACCTTCCCTCTACATCAATCATAAAACTCAGTCCCATATCCTGCTCCTGTAAATCCGCACGATACATCTGATACACATCGTGATGTGTCTGAGATATTTTATTGGCACTGACTTTTTCAATCATTTCATATACCTGTTCTTCATTTTCAACTGCCCAAGTTGAGAGACGATTCTCCTCTTCATCATACCAAATCACCATATGACCGATATTCTGTTTCATCATAGACCATGACATCGATGCCACTAAGCTCAAAAACACATCTAATTTTTGCTGTTTTTTACCACTCGAATATTCCTCTTCAAAGTCCATATTCAAAAATAAAATCATCATATTTTCGATTGGTTTACTAAATTCCTTGACAAAATATTCATTTGTCTTTGCAGACAATTTCCAATGAACTTTCTGCATCGTATCTCCCTGTCTAAACAGATGCAAATCAAATACCTCTGACGAATCTTCTCCCCTCATTGTTTTGGAATAAGTCTCCCACTCGTGCTTATTTTTAGAGAACTCATTTGTCTGTATGTTCAAAGTATAACATACTGGCAAAATCATAACTTCATTCACTTCACTGCTCTGCCTTAATTTTCTCTGAAATAAATCAAAATAGTCATACACTCTTATTTCATCTATAAAAACTTTGAAATTACCACAAACATCAGACTTAAATGTAAATTCCAGCTTTGCCGTACTTTTTCCGTCTAACATCACTGTCTCTTTTACAACATATTCCTGACCTGTAAATTCGTTGATACATTTTACTCTTATGCGAACATTTGATACTGGTATTCTTCCATCATTTCTAAACTGTACAATAATTGGAAATCTTGTCTTCTTTTGAACACGAAAATATGGAACTTCCAGTTTCACATGAATTCTTCTCATAAAGAACATCAAAAACCACGAAAAGAACACAATAATAACTTCAAATCCCAGAAGAAAACGAACAGAATGTGACTTGAACAATAAACAGAGCAAAAATGTAATCAATAAAATCAACACATAATAAATTTTATTTTTTTTCATATCACTGTCCTATTTTTATTCCTGTACCGGTGATGGTTTTTTCACTTCTTTTTTTATCTGTCCAATAATCTGATTCACCGTGAGATTGTTTAATTTTCCTTTTGAGCTGATACGAATTCTATGAGTTGCCACATCTTCAAATACATTATATACATCATTGGGAATCACATAATCTCTCCCCTGAAGATAAGCCTCCGCCTTTGCCATTTTTGCCAGTGCAAGCGCTCCTCGCGGACTGATTCCAAGTTCAACCGACTCATTTTTTCTCGATGCATCTACCAGTTCTACAATGTACTCATATACGGTCTTGTGAATGAATACACGCTCAACTTCTCTCTGCATTTCCAATAAATTTTCCGAATGTATCACAGATTTAACACTGGTAATCGGACTCTCATGATCTCTGTCCATCAAAATTCGGAGTTCATCTGCCTTATCCGGATAGCCAAGATAAATACAAATCATAAAACGGTCCAACTGAGAATCCGGCAGCATCTGTGTTCCCGCAGAACCAATGGGATTCTCTGTGGCAATTACATGAAATGGTTTTGGCACTTCTCTTGTGACACCATCTACCGTAACCGTCTCCTCCTCCATAACCTCTAGCAAAGCTGACTGTGTCTTTGGCGATGTACGGTTAATCTCATCTGCGAGGAAAAGGTTACACATAACAGCTCCCGGCTGATATATAAACTCATCAAGTTCTTTTCTGTACATAGAAAAACCCACTATATCGGACGGAAGTACATCGGGTGTAAACTGCACACGATTCTGATTAATTCCCATCGCTCTTGCAAATGCAAGCGCCATGCTCGTCTTACCAACTCCCGGAATATCTTCAATCAGGATATGTCCGCCTGCCAGAATTGCCTCCATTACCTTCCTGACACTCTCATCTTTTCCGACAATTACCTTCTGAACTTCTTCTATTACACTAAGAGCTAGCCTATTATATGCCATGTGTCATCGTCCTCCTCTTCCTGCTCTTCTTTCTTTTTCTTTCTTTTTTTCTTTATAATTAAAACAAAAATTATAACTTCAACTCCAACAATAATTGCAAATGCAACTAACAGCCACGGCCACACGTCCACAACTCTTTCCGTAAACGAACCCGATTGTAACTGACTATTGTTCTCCGTACCGGCTGATTCCTGCAAATATTCCACTCTGACTCCCCTGATTAATAATCTGTGTGAATTAATCGCATAAGGTGTACAAGTTACAAGTGTACAGTAATCTTCCCCCTCTACGATTGCCAAATCCCCCGAATCATTTGGTTCCACTACCTTAATCTGGTCCGCCTTGTAAGCAAGTATCTCATCCATGATATGAAGATAGAACTCATCTCCAATCTCCATTTTATCCAGATTTGTAAACAATACTGCGTTCGGAAGACCTCTGTGTCCTGTCAGAACACTGTGCGTACTCGCTCCTCCCAGCGGAAAAGATGACTGTGGCAAATGTCCGACACCTTTGCTCAAAATATCATCATTTGTATTATTATAAATTGGAAGATTGACATCTACTTTTGGGATTACGATATATCCGATTACCTGCTCTCCCTGTATAATATCCTTATAACTTGTTCTCTCCTCTGTTTCGTCTGTCGATACTGCGTTACTGAGCTGCTCATTATATTTCTTCGCAGCCTCCTTAATCGCATCCTTTTTTTCCTGACTCATATTTTCCATCTGCTTATCATAGTTATCAATTACCTGAGAGGCATTTTTCTGATAAATCCTATTACTGATAAACGGATACAAAAGAATTCCCAGTCCTGTCAAAAATATAATTGCAAATAGTATTGCACTTTTCTTCATGTTGTTTCCATCCTTCTCATTTTTCTCAAACATTTTCATAGCTGCTTAGAAATATACAACTTCTCTATTCTATCACAATATGCAATCGTTTCTCTACAATAATAAGAGTCACTATTTGCTTTTGGAAGGTGCATTGTATATTTCTAATCAGCTAAAATATCTCTAAATAGCATTTAAGGAGAACCAGAGCCAAAAGGCTCTAACTTCTCCTATATTACAATGCTTTTATTATATTACTTTATCAATATTTTGTTTTAAAATAAACTATGCGTTTGCTTTTCTCTTCTTTGATGCGAAGAAACCAACAACTGCTGCTGCCATTAAGACAAGACCAATAACTGTGAAGAGGATTGTACCCTTACCACCTGTAACTGGGAGCTGGAATCCTTTTTTATTATCAACCCTTACTGTCTGTACTGCATATGCTGTATCATCTGAATTCAAAACGCTTGATGTCTCTGTTCCCTCTGTCTTTACAGTTGAAGTAAATGTTACATTACCATCTGCATCATATGTTTTCTTTACTGTTAATTTCTGGAATGTCTTTGTATACTTTTTGTTAAATGTAACTGGAATAGCCTCTTTTAATAAGTTATATCCAGCTGCTGTACCTGTCTCTACAAGATAATATGTTCCGTTTGAAACCGCTTTTTTATTTGTATCGACTAATGAACTTGTTGTAACTGTGATATGTCCTGTATCATCTGTTGTAAATGAACCAACTTTTTTACCTTTAAGAGATGTTCCAGGAATATCTGTTGATTCAGTTGTCTTAACTTCCCATAAATCAAAGCTTGCTTTTAAAGTAGCACTTCCCGCAGTACCTGCGAAAGTTTTTACAAGGCTAAGACCAAAAGTATATACAACAACTTCATCTTCAATTGTATATGTCTCATCGCTCTTATCTGTATCAGTATCTAATGGTGTTGAGTGACTTGTAACCTTATTTGAAAACTCAAGTGAAACCTTATTCTTATTACCTAAATTAGTTCCGCCAGCTGTTACTGTCTCTGCTTTACTTGTTAATTCTGCGTCATATTCGATTTCAATCGATGTAATATTTTTAACTGCAAGTTCTTTCTGAATTGCATCTGCTGCTAAGTTAAGTGTCCATCCTGTAGTATCTTCTCCACTTGTTGTTAATGTTGGAGCTGCCATTGCATTAAGAACAGTGCTGTCTGTTATCTGTGTTGTTCCTGCATAAAACTTATAAGTAAAGTTACCTACGTTTGAGAAAATTCCAGCTTTGAATGTATCTGTTACCATGTAGTTCTTTAAATATCCAATTGTAGAAGGGATAGCCACTGTAATCTTGAATGGCACTGTATCTCCTACACTGTAATCTACCTGATCTTTCCAATCAGCATCAGTTGTCTTAGTACCACCTTTTTTAAGCACTTCTTTTTCAACTGTTGGCTGCTCGTTTGTTGCTGTGATTACTCCACTGACAACTTCTGTTCCTTCTACTGTATTGTCATTTTTTACAGTAAATTCATATGTCTTTACTGCATCTGCGATATTTCCTGTTGGTGCAGCAGTCTCAACAAATCTGTACTTCGCTGGTGCTAAACTCTCAACTGTGATACCTTCATTAGCATCTGTAATTGTAACTACACCTGCTGTTCCGATTGCAGTTCCTTCTGTATTCTGAGTTACTGTATCCCATACATTTGTCGGTGTCTCTTTTTCAAGTCTGAAACTAGCTCCTGCCACTGGTGTTGTAGTTGATGAACCAGGTACCTTAGAAACTTTCTTTAATGTAATCGAACCTAATGATGTTGCATTCTTTGGATATGCATGTACATCATAAAGCCAATCTGTTCCAGTTGAATTTGTCATTGGGATTGAAACCAAAAATGGTGCTGTTCTGCTTGTAACCTTATCAGGTGCTGCTGTCTCTTCTACCAAGTATAAACCAATTGGAAGATTACTAAATGTTGCTTCTCCGCTTGCGTTTGTTGTTTGTTCAATTTTATTTGCTGCAAGTGCAGTATGTACAGAATCAACCGCTAAAGCTGCTGCATCGCTATCTGCACTAATTGTAGCTTTTGTAGCAAATGCTGGAATAGTTGTAATTTTAGATACTGTATTATAAACAATACTCTTTGTAGCTGTATCTACCTGTCCAATATCTGCCACTTTGTAAGCTGTGAATGTTACATTTGCAAGTGGTTTTACATCCTCTTTCGCAAATACACCTGTTGTTGTATCTAACACTTCTCCTGTGCCATTTGTTTGATCTGCAATATCTGACGCAGTCTTGTACTCATACTTATGAATATATAAGTTTCCACTTGTTCTAGTAATGACATCCTCTGCGTAAGCAGTCTTAGCTGTAAATGTTGCAGAAGTCATCACAAGTGCTGCTGCCATAATGCCGGCAAAAGCTTTTTTGAAAATATTCTTTTTCATATTCTTCTCTCCTTTTTTAATAATTTTGATTTTTTTGTTTTGATAAAGTATATAACAATCCGGCTAACCACATAAGTAGTGTTCCGGTTAAAACAATGATTGTTCTTCCTCTGCCACCTGTGCTTGGAAGAGTAAACTTCTTGATATTTGCAACCGTAATTGCAATTTTATCATTTGTGACACTCACTTCTTTGCCATCTACCTTTGATTTTGCACCTGCACTTCTGTCAATCTCAATCTTAATTGGCTTTGCAAGTAACTGGTATCCTGCCTGCGTCTTCGTCTCTGTCAACTGGTAAGTTCCGTTGTCTAACTCTGCTGTCTCAATCTCACCTTCGTTATTAGTTGTATATGTCAACGCTGTAAAGCTTGTGTCTACTGTTCCATCATTCAGTAATTTTTCCAATTTAAACTCAACATCTCCCAATGTATGTGAATCATCTGCATCAACTTTTGTAATACCAATCTTTGTCTTTGGTGGCTGTAATGTATTGTTAAACTGATATGTTAAATCATCATTATCCGTACCAATCACTCCAGAAATATTTGTTATGTCGTCCAAATCTTCTGGTGTCACACTTGGTTTACTAAATGTAACCGATTCAAGAGTGGAACCATCTGTTGGAGTTGCCTCCACGATTGTAAATGTTGTTCCGTAAGGAATACCTGTAATTGTATTCTCCTGATCTGCCTGTAATGAGAAAGTAACTTTCTTTGCATGTCTGTCTGCAAGTTCTGCATCCGTAGTATTTACAGCAAATAAAGGATTTTTCAAAATTACTGTAAAGTTGTATGTGCCAGTCAGCGGATCACTTCCTGTTGCTGTCGCTTTCTTAACAGTAAGTTTTCCAACTTTTACCTTGTTGATATATTTAGCTAAAAGTCTTGTCTCCTTAGCACTTATATCCGGAGTAGTATACGAACGGAATACAAATGTACTGCCATCTGGTTTTTTCGGCTCAGTGTAGGAACTGTTTTCGATTTGTTGACTTTCTTCCCAACCTGTTATGTATGCCTCTGTTCTTCCATCATCTACTTCTAAACTCTGAACTCCAGCCATACTTGTAACACTTCCATTGGTTACTTTCGTTCCTGTTCCCATATCTGTAACAGGAGCTCCATTTTCAAACATTGTCCATTCTGTGTCAAATATATTCTCATATCCTACCGGATAAATCTCTTTCAGTGCAAGGTAACTTCCTCTACGGAACTGGTCCATAAAACTTGCTCTTTGTCCATCTTGCAGCTTGAAAATGCCATCGCTGCCTATTGACTGCTCTTCTCCCTTTGTATCTCCAGAACCAGTGTATTTTCTATACTTAGCTTTCTCTGGTGCAATCAATCCCGGAAGAGCGATAGAACCGTAGTCAGGTATTGCATATTGTTTTACAACAAACCCTGTACTAGGTGTCGTTCCCGTTGCTGCCAAAGCAGAAAAATGAGTTGCAAAGTTCTTAATTTCAAAATTAAAATCAAGTGCTTTTACATTAGCTATATAATCATCAAACAATGGAGTAGCTATATCCTGTGTATCCACTTCCTTCTCTACATCCATATAGTTATGATCTGGGAAGTTGAAACTAAGGAATAAGTTTGATTCCCAAAGTCCTCGCTCCATATAGTACATCGTCAATGTATGCTGATCCGATTTTTCTCCTTCTATTGTAAATGATCCAGTCTTATCTGATGCTCCGCCACCAGTTGTATTCTTTACTGAACTTATATAGTATTGTAAATCTCTAAAGTTCAATCTGCCTTCCACCATTCCATGGTCACCACCAATATCAAGCGCGAGCTTTCCATCAATAAAAATCCATACATCATCGTCACCGGCAAAGTTAAACTCAATCGGTACATCCTCTTTCGCCGAGGTCTTTACTGTACCATCATTCGTCAGTGTAAAGTCAAACTGCATCTTCATCGCAAAACCATAATTTAATTTTGATGAATTTTTACTCTGATTGCCTTCACCGTTTGGACCACCTTCATTAAACGGGAAGAAGTTCTTACCCATATCTTCATTTTTTGCATTTTGTCCATTTACCTGAGAATCTGTTTCATTTAAATAATAGGAACCACTCGTATTATCCTTCGTAAGTCTTAAATTCCTTGAAGTTGGATATCCATCACTTTCTTTTTTCGGTGTTCCATTAAAATACCAATATCCAACTGTTCCATTAGAAGTTACACTTCTACTCTTCATCTGAGCTTTATGAAATGGGAATGTTACATTTTCATAGACTTTTCCCAAAACGGAATTCTTAGAGTTATTTCCTTCCAAGAATGATTTATCAAGATAAGGTACAACCGCTGTTCCACTTGCTGTATTATATACAAGTTGTCCATTTTGCAATGTACTGTTAACAAGATTCTGTGTTGCGTTCTTACCTTCACTTTCTGCCAGTTCGTTTCCATTGCTATCCCACATAGAGTTATTCTCAAAGAATAGTTTTCTTCTGTCGCTACTGCCATATAAATTCATTGTGTTTGCGACCTGATCAAAATGAGAACCGTTATAATTTTGGAAGTTACCCCAGTAAATAGGAGATAGTGCTCCTGTTGAACTGTAATAATCACTCAATGCCTGATTAAACTGTCTAAACTGCTGATACTTTCTATGTGTAGAACCTACATCGTCATAATAATCCCTATTATCACCATTATGTTCATAATCAGAATAATAATCATAAAACGTAGTATCTACATAATAGACATCCTTATCTCTTGTAAATGTTCCTGTTGGAATATCTACAACTTCTGTATCATCTCCATATTTTATCTTTGCCTCAGTCTCTGGATTTCTGACAGTGCCAAGTTTGGCCCAGTAACCTCCTCTCTGATTCGTACTTGAATTATAATACACAATCTTATCACTGGTATCTGCATAGAAACATGGATTTGTCATATCACTTGGAATCGTAAGTTGTCCTGTACTCTCACCATGTGCACCAAAGTTTGTGGCACTTATCATATTAAAGTTTGCAAATGAAATCTTTGTATATTTCTCTGGCAATTCTACTTTATAAACATTTCCATATACCTGACCTCTTTCTGAAACTATATAGGAAGTAGCTGTCATATTACCACTGATAGTTGAATTGTCATTTGCTGTTGCATAATAAGTAATTCTGCCTGAACTCTTTTGTGGTATTTCATAATTTAACCATGTCGAATCATTTTCATTGGTATAAGGAAGTGCTGAGAAGTTCGCATCGTAGTAAATCGTTCTTACTCTCCCACTTGCCTCTGTATATAATTCATCAACCGATGCATTTCCATTTGCCTCAATTACCAATTTATTCTTCGCATTATCTTTCCAGTTAAAATTATAAGTATTGCCTCTGCTGGTAACTGTAATAATTGTCTGCTGATTAATGACCGTTCCATCTGGAATTTTGTATTTAAAAATCATATTTCCATGCGAATCTGTTGTGTTTGATACTGTAACAGCATCTCCATCACCAATCTTAATTGTTGGATGATTGCTCTCATCTAAACCAAATCCAACCACATCAAAATATATCGCTGTCTGCGAGATACTTCCGTTTTCATCGTATGCATTGTCAAATCCACTTATAATAGATGAATTATTCTTAATTGTTCTTCCATAATAATAGGTATTTGTTGAGGTTTCATTATAAGCACCATGCACAAGTGCTACATCTGCTAAAACATCTGTTCCATTGATAAATCGAACTTTATCGTAAGCCACATTATTTACATCATTTGGTACAACAACACTGTATTTATTTCCATAAGTTGTATCCTGTGTCATTGAAACTGTTTTCGTTCTGTCAGCCTCTCCTAATGTGCCCGTACTGTCATAAAACTCTGCCTTGAATTCTGATGAAATAGTCGTTGCCGGATTCATGTTTTTGAAGTAAACCGTTTCTCCTTCTTTTGTGAAAGACAACCAATTACTGCCCCAAGAACCTGCTGTTCCTATTCCTAATATACGATATACATTTGTTCCATTTGCATATGCAGTTGAAATTTGTACATTACTATCAGTAGCGGGTGCCTGTCCCCAGCCTATATCATTGCCCCAACTTGTGTCTTTCGTCAAATCTTCATCTATCCTATTAGGATTGATTCTTCTTAACACAAAATTAGTAATTCCTTCTGGCAATTTTACTCTATATAAATGAGTCTCTCCTTTTACTGCCTCTGCCGGTATACTCTGTCCATTCTTATCTCCACCGATTACATAGAGAAAAGTTGCTGCGCCTGCTTCTTCCCATTTAACAAAACCCGATGTATCAATATACAGCCAATCCCCCGCTGCCAGTTGGTGATTCGCTCCTTTTACTTCTATCCTCTTATGAAATATATCTAAATTAAAAAAGGTCTGAAAAATAAGTATCAAGGCTAACGCCACTACAAATATTTTTTTACCTTTATTTTTGTGTATATCCATATTTTTCCTCCCTTCTCTTCTTTACAATTCATTATTACATTTTATCATTATATTGTATTTTGTGCAAAAAATCAAATAGTTGTTCATATTTTATTAAAACTTAACATTTTATTCATCTTTTTATTTTTCATCTTTTTATTTTTCATCCGTTTTATATTCATCATTGTAACATGAATACAGTTTTTATCAAGCAGTATGACTCCAACTTCCATTATTTAACTCAAGCTTATAATTTCTTCCTATATACAACCGCCGAAAA
>CADBNB010000090.1 GCA_902795895.1 uncultured Lachnospiraceae bacterium
CAATACCGCGGTCGCGCTAGAGTTTTGCAAGCAAAACTCTTTGTTCCAATGTAAACCCACATGACAGTCTGCTGACACCACCATGAATAAAAGTGGAGTTGCATTTAATAAAGAAGTTCGTGAAGTTAGATAGGAGTAAAAGAATGGCATATTTGAATGAAATAAAAGAAGAAAACGAAAATATGTTAGAACGTTTTGAGTTGGTTACAGAGCGTTTGAAACAAGTGAAAAATGAATTGGAGCAGATACCGGAAAAGTTTCGTGATTATTTTGAAAAGACGGCAAATTTTCTTGAATTAGTAGTAGATGTTTATCGGAAAGTTGCAGATAAAACCATTGAAAAGAATTCTTTGGAAGAATGGAGCAGATTAAACCGTGATCTGTATATGGATCTTATGCCGGAAAAGAAACTTGAAAGTGGAGAAAAAGGATACGAACATAGCTTTTCAAATCCAACCTACGCTACAAAGCAGTTAGGGGAAACTTACGGTAAACAGCTTTGTTTTCTTTATACAGAACTTAGAGGTTGTGTGGCATATGCTTTTGAACAAAGAGTATTTGACATGACTATTTGTATGGAATTGTTTATCCAGATTTATAATATTTTGCAGGAAGAAGACGAAAGTTCTGTAGGAGAAATTAAAGAAGCCATTTATTATTATGTCAGTGATTATTGTGATATGACAATTCCAAAAAGAGTTCGGGAAATGTTAGATCCATCTCTTTCTTTTGCAACGGAAATTATTATGGAAAGCGATTTAAATGATTTGCGTTATCTATACCGATTTGGAGAATATATAAGTGACAATGAACTGAAAATTGCCACTTATCTGAATGGAATGGAAGAAGATGAAGTTAAGGCAATGGCGAAAACTTATACCGAAGGATTTAGGAAAGGATTTGAGGCTGCAAGAATTGACCTTTCAAAGAAGAAAAACGTAAATATCCGTTATCCATTGGGATTTGAACGAATGGTAAAATACGCGATTATGCAGTTTAGAGAAATGGGGTTGGAACCGACGTTTTATCGTACCGGTGTTAGTAGTATTCATAAGAAAGTGAATCGAACCGGTTATTTTGGAACCAGTGTAAATCCACAATATGATTATGACCATCGTTTTGATCAGGCATTGTATCTTGACAGACCACTTATGGAACGAAAATTAGTGAATTTGCGATTGGGATATGAGGAATTAAGAGAACTGGCTTCTGTTTATGCAGGACCTGCAGTGATTGAGGTATTTGGTGAGGAAAGTTTTCAGCCTGAAAATAAGACAGAGGCACTCAAATTAAGCGTTAAACAGCAGAATGTGTCTGTAGAGTATCAAAGAGATGCAGGACTTTTGGTAAATGAGTTTATTCCAAGTGACCAGTACAGTTTTACCATCATTGCTTATCCAATTCCGGAAATTGGAGAACAGTTTGAAGAAATATTTGCGGAAACGGTAAAAGTAAATACGTTGGATATGGATATGTATCGTCAGATTCAACAGTCTATGATTGATGTTTTGGATAAAGGTGATTACGTAAAAGTCATTGGAAAGGGAGAAAATAAAACGGATATTACTGTGCAGTTGACATCTCTTTCAAATCCGGAAAAGGAAACTTTGTTTGAAAATTGTCTGGCAGATGTTAATATTCCTGTAGGAGAAGTGTTTACATCCCCTAAGTTAGAAGGAACATACGGACTTTTGCATGTGACCGAAGTATATTTAAACGGAATGAAATATACGGATTTGTCTTTAGAGTTTGAAGATGGAAAAATCAAAAAATATGATTGTAGAAATTTTGCAAAAGATGGGGTGGATACAGCTGAGAGTATTGCCCAGGGAAAAGCTCTTGTGAAGGAAAATATCATGTATCAGAACGATACATTGCCAATTGGCGAATTTGCCATTGGAACAAATACAACGGCTTATGCCATGGGAAAAAAATATGGAATTTCAGAAAAGCTCCCAATTTTAATTGCAGAAAAAACAGGACCTCATTTTGCAGTGGGAGACACCTGTTATAGTATGAGTGAGGAAAATCGTTTGTACAATCCTGACGGAAAAGAAATTATTGCAAAAGACAACAGTTGCTCCCTTCTTCGAAAAACTGAAATCGAAAAAGCATATTTTAACTGCCATACGGATATTACCATTCCGTACAATGAATTAGAAGAAATTACTGTGTATACAAAAGACGGAGTTGGGACAACAATTATAAAAGATGGAAGATTTGTGCTTCCGGGAACAGAAAAATTAAATGAAGTTTTGGATGGGATGGAATAATCAAAAAAACACTTTTATTCCGTGGAAAGCTATGTTATAATGGAGACTGTGTTTGTGTTTTTATATTTTATGCAAGGCACAGATATGATTGGTTACTATAAACAATTGTGTTTTTTAGGAGGATATATGATGGATTACAAGAAAGCGGGCGTTGATATTGAAGCTGGATACAAGTCAGTGGAATTGATGAAGAAGCATGTACAACAGACAATGCGTAAGGAAGTTATGACTAATTTAGGTGGATTTTCCGGTGCATTTTCTATGGATTCATTTAAGAACATGGAGCATCCAACATTAGTTTCAGGAACAGATGGTGTTGGTACAAAACTTAAGATTGCTTTTGAAATGGATAAACATGACACAATCGGTATCGACTGTGTTGCGATGTGTGTAAATGATATTGCATGTGCAGGTGGAGAGCCTTTGTTTTTCTTGGATTACATCGCTTGCGGAAAGAATCAGCCGGAAAAGATTGCTACTATCGTTAGTGGTGTTGCTGAAGGATGTATTCAGTCCGGAGCTGCATTGATTGGTGGAGAAACAGCTGAAATGCCAGGATTTTATCCAATCGATGAGTACGACTTAGCTGGATTTGCAGTTGGTATCGTAGATCAGAAGGATTTAATTACAGGTAAAGATTTGAAAGAAGGAGATGTGCTTATCGGTATCGCATCTTCAGGTATCCATAGTAACGGATATTCGTTGGTTCGTCGTGTATTTACTATTAAGTCACAATATTTGAACAATAAATTAGAATCTCTTGGCGGACAGACATTAGGTGAAGCACTTCTTACACCTACTAAAATTTATGTGAAAGCTATGAAGGAAATTAAAGCTGGTGGAGTTACAGTAAAAGCTTGTAGCCATATTACCGGTGGTGGTTTCTATGAAAATATTCCAAGAATGTTACCAGAAGGAATTAGAGCTTTCGTTAACAAGGGAAGCTATGAAGTTCCTCCAATTTTCAAAATGTTACAGCAGGAAGGCAGCATTGAGGAACAGATGATGTACAATACATATAACATGGGTATTGGTATGATGATCGCAGTTGCTCCTGAGGATGTGGATAAGACATTATCACTCATTAAGGCAGCAGGCGAGACAGGATATGTTGTAGGTGAAGTGAAAGCCGGAGATAAGGGCGTAACATTACTTTAATAAGAAATACAGATGGGAACATCGGGCTTTCAGTTGGTTCGGTGTTCTCACTTTTTAGAATAGGAGGATACAGTATGAAGTTAGCTGTATTAGTTTCGGGTGGCGGAACAAATCTACAGGCAATCATTGATAAGATTGAAAACGGCACCATTAAAAATGCAGAAATTGCAGTTGTTATCAGCAATAAAAAAGATGCTTTTGCGTTGGAACGCGCAAAAAAACATGGAATTGCAGGAGTATGTATCTCGCCAAAAGATTACGCAACAAGAGAAGCGTTTAATGATGCGTTATTAGCATCTCTTAACGAGTATCAGGTAGATTTAGTCGTGCTCGCAGGATATTTGGTAATTGTACCTAAAAATGTGGTGGATGCCTTTGAAAATCGTATTATTAACATTCATCCATCTCTTATTCCTTCGTTCTGTGGAGACGGTTTTTATGGACTAAAAGTACATGAGGCAGTTCTTGCAAGAGGAAACAAGGTAACAGGAGCTACGGTACATTTTGTAGATGACGGAACAGACACAGGTCCGATTATTTTACAAAAAGCAGTTTATGTACAAGAAGGAGATACACCGGAAGTACTTCAAAAAAGAGTTATGGAAGAGGCAGAGTGGAACATTTTGCCGGAAGCTATCAATTTAATTGCCAATGATAAGATTGAAGTGGTAGATAAATTAGTAAGAAGTAAGTAAAACTACATAGATATAGACGAAAAGGAGAATAACTATGAAAGTATTAATCGTTGGAAGTGGCGGAAGAGAACATGCAATCGCAACAAGTGTTGCAAAGAGCAAGAGAGTAGATAAGATTTATTGTGCACCTGGAAATGCAGGTATTGCACAGATTGCAGAATGTGTAAACATTGGAGCAATGGAACTTGAAAAATTAGCAGATTTTGCAGAAGAAAAGAAGATTGATTTAACAATTATCGGTATGGATGATCCGTTGGTAGCTGGAGTTGTTGATGTATTTGAGGCTAGAGGACTTCGTGTATTTGGACCTAGAAAGAACGCTGCTATTTTGGAAGGATCTAAGGCATTTTCAAAAGATTTAATGAAAAAATACAATATCCCAACAGCTGCATATGAGACATTTACTTCTTCAGAAGATGCACTTGCTTATTTGGAGACAAGCAACTACCCAATCGTATTAAAGGCAGATGGGCTTGCTCTTGGAAAAGGTGTTTTGATTTGTAACACAAAAGAAGAAGCAAAAGCCGGTGTAAAAACACTTATGTTAGATAAGCAGTTTGGTTCAGCAGGAGACAAGATTGTTATTGAAGAGTTTATGACAGGTAGAGAAGTGTCAGTTCTTTGCTACTGTGACGGAACTCACATTGCACCTATGACAAGCGCACAGGACCACAAGAGAGCAAAAGATGGAGACCAGGGATTAAACACTGGTGGTATGGGAACTTTTTCACCAAGTCCATTCTATACAAAAGAAGTAGATGAATTCTGTCATAAGTATATTTATCAGGCATCTATGGATGCTATGAAGGCAGAGGGAAGAGATTTTGTAGGTATCATGTTCTTTGGTTTGATGTTAACTGCAAATGGTCCAAGAGTCCTTGAATACAATGCTCGTTTCGGTGATCCTGAAGCACAGGTAGTGCTTCCAAGAATGGAAAATGATATCATTGACGTGATGGAAGCATGTATCGATGGAAAATTAGATCAGGTTGATTTGAAATTCCAGGATAATGCTGCAGTTTGCGTTGTTTTGGCATCAGACGGATATCCTGAAAGCTACGAAAAAGGTAAGTTGATTTCAGGATTGGATACATTCAAAAATAAAGAAGGATATTATGTATTCCATGCCGGTACAAAACAGACAGAGGAAGGTATTGTAACAAACGGAGGACGTGTTCTTGGAGTTACAGCCAAAGGAAAAGACTTGAAAGAAGCAAGAGCCAATGCTTATAAGGCAACTGAATGGATTTCTTTTGAAAATAAATATATGAGAAATGATATCGGTAAGGCAATTGATGAAGCATAATGAATATTTGGGAAAATAGGAGTGTTTGGGTATAGAGACTAATAAAAAATATAGTTTAAACACTTTCGTTGAGGGAAAGGAATGAGAAAAAATGATTGACAGTATGAAAAAAAGATGTGGTATAGTTTGTGCGATTGCATTTTTCGCTATAGTATTCTTTTTAGGGGTGAATAATGTGTCTTTTGCTGACTCGGTGTCTCCACAAGGAGTAGTAGTGGCAGATAGTTTGAATGTCAGAACGGGACCTGGTACATCTTATGATCAATTAAAGTACAATGATAAGTATGTGTATCTTTACAAGGATGATGTTGTAGATATTCTTGGAGAAGAGGGTTCGTTTTATAAAGTACAGTTTGTTTACAATAATGTTACATTTATTGGTTACAGTAGCAAGTTTTACATTCAAATTAAGAGTGAAGAAAGTGTTGAAACAAGTGCCACAGCTACACCAACCGCAACAGCTTTACCTTCGACAACCACAAGCACAAATGTTGTGAAAGATATTAATTCATGTACCATTAACGGACTTAAGATTGATGCAAAAGTAACGGCTAGTGCATTAAATGTAAGAACAAAAGCAAGTAAAACATCCCCACAAGTTTCCTATAAAGATGAGGATGTTGCATTGGTGAAAAATACGAAAGTGGTTATTACGAAACAAAAGATAGTGAAAGGCGTTGTTTGGTACTATATTACGTTTACTTATGAAGGTACAAAACTTAAAGGATATGTGTTAAGTGATTATGTAAAGATGACCTTATCCACTAAAGTGAAAGGCAGAGTAGCAGTTAAGAATAAATTAATTGTTCGAAAAACAGCTGGAATTTCAGATGATTATGTGTGGTTCAATGATAATGTGGTTCAAATTCCTAACAATAAAGCGGTTGTTGTAAAAAAAGAAACAACTGCAAATTGTAAAAAATGGCTGTTGATTTCATTCTCATATAAGAGTAAGACAATAAAGGGATATGTTTTAGCAAACAAGATATTGTTATCTAGAGATGTTACCTTTGTTTCAGAAGAAGATACTACATCTACGACAAAAGATTCAACGGATAAAACGGTAGTTGATCCGACACCTGCTCCAACATCGACTCCAACAACTGTGACAGGCGGTGGAATATTAGGGCGTGTTTCGACGGGAGAGCAGACTTTGAGAGTTCGTGTAAAACCGGGAACAGATCAAAAGGTTTTGGAGTATAAAGGTAATCAGGTGAAACTTGCAGATCAACATTTAGTAAATATTTTGGGACAGGAAGATAAGGATGGAACTATGTGGTATCATGTGAACTTCGATTTTGAAGATACGAAATTAGAAGGATATGTGGTAGCATCATATGTTAAGTGTGAGGAATAAGATATGAGGAAGATAGCTATATTATTATTGGTATATCTTACAATGGTGAACGTATTGGTTCCAGGAAAAGCAACCTATGCAGCTAGTGCATCGGTTGCTTTTTCAGCAGATAGCAATCAATATGCGGTTGGAGATAGCTTTATTGTAACGTTGACGGGGGAATCAAGTTCTGGTGTAAGAGCTTTTCAAACATACGTGGCATATGATCCAAATGTACTTGAATTGGTAGATGTGGGAAGTCATGTAACCGGAAGTGATGGATTGATTTTTATCAGTGATTTAAAACATAAGTCACAAGTGTGTACATATCATATGAAGTTTAGGGCAATTGCACCAGCAGACTCGACGGAGGTTTACATTAGTGATACGATTTACATGTATTCTTTGAATAAATCGGAGCAAATGTCGGTTTCAAAGAATACATTAAAATTAAACATAACCGAAAGTCAAATGGTGAATACTCTGGATGAAAACAAAGGATTAAAGAGTTTAAGTGTAAATGAAGGTACTTTAACCCCGGAGTTTTCTACGGATATTCAGGAGTATCATGTAACGGTATCGTCAGAAACTAAGGTTTTGTATATTGATGCAAAAGCCAGATTAAAAGCCGACCAGGTGAAAATTGAGGGAAATACAGACTTAAAGGAAGGGGACAATATTTGCAAAGTCACCGTAACAGCAAAAAAAGGTTGCACAAAAACATATACCATTATTGTTACCAAAGAAGCGAAAGTTACAGAGGATGATGAGGATGAAGGTGAAAATGAAGAAATACCTGAAACCAAATCAGAATGCATGTTGGGGTATGGAGACGATGGTCTGTTACATTTGTGCAGCTCAGTCAATTTGAAAGTGTTGCCTGTACCGGAACCATCCGACATACCTGACGGATTTGTGGAAAGCGTGCTTAAATTAAATGACATGAATATTGCTGTATATGTTCCGCAAAATGACACGGCAAGCGATTTTGTTTTAGTGTACGGAATGATTGGTGACGGTGAAGCAAAATTTTATAAATTTGACCGTGTGGGACAGACATTGCAACGTTACATAAGTGGTGAGAAATTATCTGCAGAAACTGAAAATTCCGATGAAAATGGTGATCGCAATCAAAAGTCTATGTATGTGTTTATTGGAATCATCGTTTTAGGTGGACTGTTTTTATCCAGCAGATTATTGAAAATGAAAAAAGATATTTCAAGATATGATGAGGAATAATATGAATAAAGTAAACTATCAAAAAATACTTGAAAACGAAATCGAAACAATCACAAAGGAAAACAAAGTGCCTACGTTATTACTTCACAGTTGTTGTGCACCTTGTAGCAGTTATTGTATTGAATATTTATCGCAGTTTTTTAAAATTACTGTGTTTTATTATAACCCCAATATTTCAGAAGAAACGGAATATAGGAAACGAGTGGAAGAGGAAAAGCGCTTTATCCATGAATTTCCTGCAAAATACCCGGTTTCTATGATAGAAGGAGAGTACGATACAAAGAAGTTTTATGATATTGCAAAAGGTTATGAAAAGGTTCCGGAAGGTGGAGAGAGATGCTTTCGGTGTTATGAAATGCGACTTCGGGAAACTGCGAAAGTTGCAAAACAGCAAAATTTTGATTACTTTACAACCACACTTTCCATCAGTCCATTAAAAAATGCCCAGAAATTAAATGAGATCGGTAAAAAACTGAGTGAAGAATATGAGGTTTCCTATTTGTTTTCAGATTTTAAAAAGAAAGAAGGATATAAACGCTCAATCCAGTTATCAGAAGAATATGGATTGTATCGACAGAATTTTTGCGGATGTGTGTATTCGAAAGAAAGTAGAAACATTCAATAAAAGAAAGCTGAAAGTCTAACTTATAGTAGTTTTGAAGCGATTTGGAACTGTTTTAATTTGTTATGATATTAAATGTCATGATGGTAAAAGACCGTCTAATAATTGTCTTTGCCATCATGGCATTTTCTTTTTGAAGTTGCGAAAACGTGAAGACTAAGGAAGAAAAAATATGATTTGCAAAAATGGTAAATATTACATTGTACAATGTGAACAAAAAAACATACACAAATTTGATTTTAACTTTGATACACAAAATGGTATAATTGGAAACGTGTGGGCGTATGCCTTTTGATATTATTAACAGTGTAAGGACGACAACTGTTAGATGCTTTTATGAGGAAAGGAGAATATATGAAAATGAGTAAGAAATTGAAGACCATAATTAGTGTTATGATGATGGTCGCAATGGTAATTACTATGTTGCCAAAGGCAGATATTGTGAGGGCAGCAGATGGAATGGATATCAATTTCCATTTCTATGACAAAGGTCAGAAGTATGGGGGAAAGGTTTTCTTGCAGTATTGGCAGGAAGGCACAGCAACTCTTTCGACTGAAGGTGTATTATGTGCGGATTGGAATAAAACTGTATACCCATTAAGCGCAGAAGCTTCAGAGGGAGATGACTGGTATGGCATCAACATGAAGGGAAGTTGTGAGGGATTTCAATTCCTAGATGATAAGCCAAATACTTCTAAAAATTATACAGGTAGTCAGTATAATGTTGCTATGAAAAACTTTAAAGGTGACTTGTATTTTATGGATGGAGTTTGGTATACAGAAAATCCTGTAAAAAAGGCAGATGCTGAAAAATTAACTCTCTTGGAACCAAAGGAAGAGTATTATTTGCTTGGGGATATTACAGATCCTGATAAGGGTTGGGAAATCACAAATTTGAATCATAAGTTTTCGAAAAATGCAGATGGAACATTTTCCTATGAATTAAAAAATGTTGCTGCAGGTTCTTATCAGTGTAAAGCTTTGAAAGATCCTGAAAACTTTGCGTGGGATTATGCTTGGACTGGTATTGGAACTACTTCTACAAACTGTGAGCTTGTAGTAAAGACTGTTAGTGATATTATTTTCACTTTGGATCCGGCAGATACTAAGTATGAGTTAAAATATACAATCATTCCTAAAAAGGAATTATCAGGATTAAAGAGTCCGGTTTACAATGAAGATGGAACTGTGACATTTTTGTATGAGTCTGATGACAACAAAATGTCAATCGGTGTGAAAGGAAATCTTGTATCAACAGAGAAAAAATCTATGATCAAGGCTGAACTTGGAAAGAATAAGTTGAGCAACGGAAGCTATGTATATATTGCAACATCGGCAGCAATTACAGCACCAGGTGTTTATAGCTACAGTTTCTATTCATTGGATGAAGATGGAGCAGTTGTTTCTAAACTTGGAGATCCGGCTTCTACTACTCAGTTTGGAGACGGTGGAGCATTTGTAAGAAACCCTGTTGTAGACAGCAAGGGATTAGTAAAGATTTTCTATCCATATGATGGAGCTGGTGCAGAAGTTTATTATAAGAGTACTTCTTCAAGTAACAGCAAGCAGTTAAAAGAAGGAGATAAAGTTACTGCAACAACAGCAACAGAGTACGGATATAAAACAGTACCAATGACAATCGATTCAGAATTTGTTGGTAAGGGAATGTACTCAGCAGAATTTTTCGATAAAGATGGTACATACGAATATGTAATCGTTCAGAACAATAAAGTAATTAAAGATGCTTTTAATTACGGAAAACAGCAGTTTGTAGAAAAAGATGTGGATGAAGTTGCATTAGGAGTAAAATCACCACAGATTATTACAAACGCTGATGGAAGTCAGACTGTGAAATTTATGTATTATGATGCAACAAAAGAAGTTACTCAGGTACAGGTTGCAGGTGAATTTACAGATTGGCAGTCTGGTGCAGTAAGTATGACAGAGGATACTGAGCACAAGGGTGTATGGTCATATGAGACAAAGACGTTAAAACCAGGTGCATATCAGTATAAATTTATCTTAAATGGTGGTTCATGGACATCAGATCCACTTTGTAAGATTTTATATGGTAATGATGGAAACAGTATTGTTGTTGTTCCTGGATTAAAATTAGCAACAGATATCCAGATTCAGAAAGGAACATCTGTTGATTTGCCAGCAAAAGCACAGTTATTTACAAATGCAATGGCAGCTGCAGATGCAGAAGTAACTTATGCATTGAAAGATAGCAGCGTTTCCGGAGTAACTCTTTCTGGAAATAAATTAACAGTTGCAGAGGATTTTGCAGGTGAAGATGTAGCATTAGTTATTAAGAGTGGAGATTATTCTCTTGATTATAATGTATCTGTTGTAGGTCAGATGTTTACATATACCATCCATTACTATGGAGACAATGTTGCTGATTATGCAAACAGAGATATGTGGATTTGGCCACAGGTTGGAAAAGCCTATAATACAGGTTATGTATTTAACAAGGAAAACTACACAGATCCAACAGGTCGTGTATGGGCAACTGCAGTTTATAGTTTCCCAACAGATGCTGTTAATATGATCGTTCGTTCAAAAGGTGCCTGGGATTATCAGGAAGGACAAAGATCACTTAACATCAAAGCAGGTGCAACAGAAGGAGAATTCTGGGTACTTCAGGAAGCATCAAAGGCATTTGACACATATGCAGATGAATTTGATACGGGAGCACGTTATGTAGTTGTTGAGTATGAACGTGCAAATGGAGATTATGACGATTGGAACTTGTATACATGGAATGCAACAGCAAAATACAATCAGATTTCTAACTTCTTTACAAAAAATGATGAAGGAAAATATACAACAACATTTACTATTGCAGAGTCAACAGATACTGTAAACTTCCTGATTAGAAGAGGAACTCCTGTTGGAGATGACTGGTCAAATATCGGAAGAGATGTTTTGGGAGACCGTGCAATTTCAGCACCACTTAACCAGAGAGTAGTAAAAGTTAAATTGACAGAAGGACAGTCAGAAGTTGAGTATCTTCCATACTCAAAAGGATATGACTTAGATCCTAACAATAGTCAGATTAAATTCTACTACCGTGATGAAGATTTATAT
The DNA here is from genome assembly GCA_902795895.1 of uncultured Lachnospiraceae bacterium. Lineage (GTDB taxonomy): Bacteria > Bacillota > Clostridia > Lachnospirales > Lachnospiraceae > CAG-411. Next base: position 11,723 of record CADBNB010000090.1, read on the forward strand.
TTAAAGAATACACAGACTTCATTAAAGAAGGTTGTTGTAAATGTAGCCGGAAAAGACTACACAATGAAATACAACAAAACAACACAGAGATATGAATACAACTTTAAAGCATCTACAGCTGGAAATTATGAGTATTTCTACAAGATTACAGATGCAAAAGGTAATACTACAACATCACTTGATGTATTCAACAGCAATATGAATGAAGCTAAGAGTGCTTCGGTTGTTACATACAAAAATCTTTCAGCAAAGGTAACTGTAACAGCAAATGCAACATCAATTTATGCTGGAAAGAGTGCTACACTTAATGTAGCTATTGATAATAAAGACGTAGTTGTAGAAGATGTTTATGCTGACTTGTCAGCACTTGGCGGAAAGAGCAAAGTGGAAATTGAAAAAGAACTTATGAGTCTGACATTTGGCGTAACTGATACAACATCTTTAGGATCAAAGACAATTCCTGTAACAGTTGTAGATCAGTTCAATAAAAAATACACAGCAAAGGTTAAAATTAATGTTGTAAATACTCCTTCAAGCGAAAAGGATTGGGATGAGTCAGTGATTTACTTTATGGTAACTGACCGTTTCAATGATGGAAATACATCAAACAATGATGCGTATGGAGTTGGCGACTACGACGTGAAGGGACCAAGTAGCTATCATGGTGGAGACTTCGCAGGTGTAACAGCAAAACTTGATTATTTGAAAGACTTAGGTGTAAATACTATTTGGATTACACCAATTGTTGAAAATATCATTGAGCCAAGAACATCATCAGTGAAGGATATTAAGTCATGTGGTTATCATGGATATTGGGCTTCAGACTTTGAAGCATTAAATAAGCATCTTGGTACAGTGGAAGAATTACATACAATGATTGATGAAGCTCATAGTAGAGGTATCAAGATTATGGTTGACGTAGTTCTTAACCATGCCGGATACGATATGGATAAGGCTGGTTCAAAATATGAAGGTATGTTCCATGACAATGTATCTGGAAACGACGTACTTGAATGGCAGGATGGTCTTCCAGACTTTGCAACAGAAAACAGTGCAGTTCGCGAGAAGTTAATTAACTGGCAGAAAGCATGGGTTTCTGATGTTGCAGTAACAGCAAAAGGAAATACAATTGATTACTTCCGTGTAGATACTGTAAAACACGTAGATACAACAACATGGAGTGCGTTTAAGAACGCATTAACTGCTGTTAATCCTGAATTTAAGATGATTGGTGAGTACTACGGTGCATCAGCAACAGAAGATTACGGTATGTTAAATAGCGGAAGAATGGATTCGTTACTTGACTTTAACTTTAACGATATGGCAACAAACTTCGTAAATGGTCAGTTAGAATCAACAGAAAGCCAGATGGTTACAAGAAATACAAAACTTAACAGTGTAGGAACACTTGGAAGTTTCCTTAATTCACACGATGAAGACGGATTTAAGTTTAACCTTGCAAAAACATATTCTGCAGAACAGGCAGATGCGTTAGCAAAGGTTGCAGCTTCATTAAGTATTACAGCAAAAGGACAGCCAATCATCTATTACGGTGAGGAAATTGGATTGTCAGGTGAAAATAATTATCCATATCAGACAAACCGTTATGATATGAAATTTGATAATCTTTCAACAACAGAACAGTCAATGTTAGAGCATTATAAGAAGATGCTTGCACTTAGAAATCAGTACAGCAAAGTATTTGCAAAAGGAACTCGTAAAACAATTGCAGCAAGTGATGCAGACAAGTATGTTGCATTTGAGCGTTCATATCAGGGAAAGAACATTGTAGTTGCATTAAATATTGAAGATGTTGACAAGAATGTTCAGCTTGTGTTAAAAGATTTTGCAGGACAGTTGATTACGGATGAATATACCGGACAGGCATATGAAGTTGCCGGAAATGGTAAAGTTACAATCACAATTCCTGCAAACAGCAAGGGTGGTACAGTGGTATTAACTTGTGCTGCAGAAAAAACAGAAGAAACGGCAACAGCAGCAAAATTAAAGGCTGCGAAGACAAACAAACAGACAGCAACATTTAATGCTGCTGATGCATTAGGAAACACAAATGCAATTTGGTCATTTGCATACAGTGATTTAAAACGTGTAGCTGATTCAAAATTAGCAAATACAGCTTTGACATGTACAGTTACAGATGCAAATTCTGTAGCAGCAGTAAAATCTATCTTGGCAAAGGATAGCAATAATTCAAACGGAGCTGTTGTGAAGTTTAGTCAGGCAGGTACTTTAGCTGTAAATGCAAAAGTTAAGGTGTTCTTGAAAGCACAAAGTGCAATTCCATATGATGCAGCTGTAAATGTTTATCGTTTAAATGGAAGCAAACTTGAAGAAGTAGCTTTTGATACTGCAAAAGTTTCAAAAGATGGTTGGGTAACATTGCACATTGCACAGGGAGGAACTTATGTATTACTTTCAAAGAAAGCATCAAGTAAAGTAGTTACTTCTTTGATTGATAACGTAAAAGTATCTCTTTCAAGTACTGCTCTTAAAGCTGGAAAAACAGCAAGCGTATCTGTTAAGACCCCTGTTTCCATTGTGAAAGTTTCTAAGTTTACAGAAACAAATCTTTTGAAGTTACAGTCTGCACAGGTTGCTACAACAATTTCATATGCATCTTCAAACAGTAAAGTTGCAAAGATTTCTTCATCAGGTAAGATTACTGCAGTGAAGAAAGGAACATGTAAGATTAAGATTACAGTACGTTTGAGTGATGGACAGAAAAAAGTTATCACAAAAACAGTGAAAGTAAAATAAAAATACATAAATATAATAAAAAAGCGTCGCATTTGCGGCGCTTTTTAGTTATAATAGATTATTATGAGGTAATTATATTCTTTTGTTTGGTCGATATGAGAGTTGGAAGATTCTTTTGTGCCAATAAAGATACGAATGTATGGAACAAAAAAGAGGGTGTGATCTTTGTGAAAACAGAATGCATTAGAGAAGTGCTTGAAAAAAGAGAACATAAGATGTTAAGTGAATATGCGTCCTTTAGCGATCAGTCAAGGGGACGGGAAAAGTATATGGAACCCTGTACCATTCGAAGTTGTTATCAAAGAGATCGTGACCGTATTTTACATTGTAAATCTTTTCGAAGGCTGAAACACAAGACACAGGTTTTTTTAGCGCCGGAAGGAGATCATTATCGGACACGGCTTACACATACTCTTGAAGTGTCTCAGATTGCCAGAACCATTGCTAAAGGTTTGTGGCTAAATGAAGAATTGACAGAAGCGATTGCCTTGGGACATGATTTGGGACATACGCCTTTTGGACATGCAGGAGAAAAAGTATTAAACAAAATCTGCGAATATGGATTTCAGCATGCCGAGCAGAGCGTGCGAGTAGTGGAACTTCTTGAACGAAATGGAAATGGACTCAATTTGACATGGGAAGTCAGAGACGGTATCCAAAATCATCAGACAGCAAAACATCCGTCCACTCTTGAAGGTCAGGTGGTTCGCTTGGCTGATAAGATGGCATATGTAAATCATGATATTGATGATGCTATTCGCGGAGGAATTATCTGCAAGGACGATATTCCGAAGGAGTATTGTGATATTCTTGGTTATTCCAAGAGCGAAAGGTTAAATACATTGATTTTAAGCACTATTAAAAGCAGTTTTGCTAAAAATGAAATCAGTATGGAACCGGAAGTGTCAGAGGCACTTGGCGGTATGCGAAAATTTCTTTTTGAAGCTGTTTACACAAATCCTGTAGCCAAAGGGCAGGAACAAAAGGCACAAAGAATGATTGAACATTTATATTTTTATTACCTCGAACATTTGGATAAATTACCACAGGAGTATCGTGCACTTATGGAGCGGGGAGAACCTACACCAAAGGTAGTGTGTGATTATGTGGCAGGTATGACGGACAATTATGCCATTCGTATGTATACGGATTGTTTTATACCTAAAGTGTGGAAGTAGAAAGGAAGAAAAATGTTCTATCCAGAGGAGATTATTGAGGAAATACGACAGAGAAATGACATTGTAGATGTGATTTCTTCATACATCAAATTAAAAAAGACAGGAAGTAATTATGTGGGCTTGTGTCCATTTCATAATGAAAAGTCACCTTCCTTTTCCGTAAGTCCCAACAGGCAGATGTACCACTGCTTTGGTTGTGGTGTGGGAGGTAATGTAATTACTTTTGTAATGGAATACGAAAACTTCAATTTTGTGGAAGCAGTGAAATATCTGGCAGACCGGTGTGGTATGCAGTTACCGGAGACTCAGGTTTCAGAAGAAGTCAGGAGAAATGCAAATTTAAAAAATCGTATTCTTGAGGTAAATAAAGAAGCAGCAAAATACTATGTTTATCAGCTTAGAACGCCCGTTGGAAAACAGGCATTGGAATATTTAGAGGGAAGAGAACTTTCAAAGGAAACCATTACAAAATTCGGACTTGGATATTCCAACAAATATAGTGATGATTTATATCAGTATATGAAAAGCAAAGGCTATGAAGATTCCTTACTTAAGGAAACCGGTTTATTTAGCTGGGATGAAAAACACGGTGTTTATGATAAATTTTGGAACCGGGTAATGTATCCGATTATGGACATTAACAGCAAGGTTATCGGATTTGGTGGAAGAGTTATGGGAGAAGGCAAACCAAAGTATTTAAATTCTCCGGAAACGAAAGTATTTGATAAAAGCCGAAATCTTTATGGATTAAATCTTGCAAGACAGTCCAGAAGTAGAACGTATATATTATGTGAAGGGTATATGGATGTGATTTCCATGCATCAGGCAGGATTTTCAAATGCCGTTGCATCTTTGGGAACTGCATTTACCGGTTTACAGGCAAACTTGCTAAAACGATATGCAGATGAAATACTGTTATTGTACGATAGCGATGGAGCCGGAGTTAAGGCAGCACTTCGAGCAATTCCAATATTAAAAGAGGCGGGATTACCTGCCAGGGTTGTTCGGTTAAAACCATATAAAGATCCGGATGAATTTATCAAAGCCTTGGGGCATGATGAATTTCAAAAGCGACTGGACGATGCAATCAACAGTTTCTATTTTGAAATTGAAGTGTTGGAACAGCAGTTTGATTTGACGGATCCGGAAGGCAAGACGAAATTTTACAACGCAGTTGCAAAAAAATTACTGACGTTTACCGAAAAGATTGAAAGAACCAATTATATCGAGGCGATTGCTGAGAAATATCATATCGTTAAAGAGGATTTGGAAAAACTGGTCAATCGATATGGTGCTCAAATGATTGCAAATCCGGAAAGACGAAGTGGCAATGAGCAAAATAGGGAGAAGATGCTTCGGCAAAAAGAAAGTAGTTTGAAAACTTCACAAAAGATACTAATCACATGGTTATTGGATGATGTTTCTTTGTTTCACAAGATTGAAAATATTCTTTCACCGGAAGATTTCAGGGAAGAACCTTATAAAACAGTTGCGGAACTTATGTTTCAGCAATATAAAGAAGCGGGAGAATTACAACCGGCAAAGATATTAAACCAATTTGAAAGCAAAGAAGAACACAATGAAGTGGCATCTATGTTTAGTCAGAACATGAATGATGAACTTACATTACAGGAAAAAGAAAGAATGTTAAATGAGACGGTTTGTCAAATCAAAAAAGACAGTTTAGATTTTAGAAACCGAAATGCAACAGACATTCAGGAATTACAGCAAATTGTGAAGGAACAGGCTGAACTTCAGAAATTGCATATTTCATTATAAATATGTACATCATATAAAAGGGAGTCAATAGTGGTTCTTTAGAATTACAAAACGGTATAAGGCACTAGATGAGGGAAAGGACGTGGCATACAATGGAGGATAAGGCAAAATTTCAGGAAAAACTAAAAGAGATGTTGGAGTACGCAAAACAAAAGAAAAACGTACTGGAAAGTCAGGAGGTAGTGGATTTTTTCAAAGATACAGAACTTGATGAAAAGAAACTGGAAAAAATCTATGATTTTCTTGAAAAACAAGGCATCGATATTTTACGTTTTCAGGAGGAGAAGGAAACGGATGACCTTTTGCTGGAACCGGATGATTCAGAAATTGAGGAAGAAGAAGAGGTTGATATTGATTCAATCGATTTAGCAGTATCAGAAAATGTAGGAGTGGATGACCCGGTACGTATGTACTTAAAGGAAATCGGTAAAGTACCACTTCTTTCTACTGAAAAAGAAATTGAACTGGCAAAACGTATGGCAGAAGGTGATGATGAGGCTAAGAAAGAGTTAGAAGAAGCTAACCTTCGTCTGGTTGTAAGTATTGCAAAACGTTATGTTGGTAGAGGAATGCAGTTTCTGGATTTGATTCAGGAAGGTAACTTAGGTCTTATAAAAGCTGTAGAAAAATTTGATTATACGAAGGGATATAAGTTTAGTACTTATGCTACCTGGTGGATCAGACAGGCGATTACGAGAGCTATTGCTGATCAGGCAAGAACGATTCGTATTCCTGTTCATATGGTGGAAACAATCAATCGTCTTCTTCGTGCACAGAGACAGTTGGTGCAGGATTTAGGAAGAGAACCGACCTTGGAGGAACTTTCTGAATATATGGATTTACCACTTGCAAGAGTTCGTGAAATCCAAAAGATTTCCCAGGAACCTGTTTCTTTGGAAACACCAATTGGTGAAGAAGATGACAGCCATTTGGGAGATTTTATCCAGGATGAAAATATGCCGGTACCAATGGATGCCGCAGCTTATACATTGCTTCGGGAGCAATTGATTGAAGTGCTAAATTCTCTTACAGAAAGAGAACAAAAAGTACTTCGCTTACGATTTGGATTGGATGATGGTAAGGCAAGAACTCTTGAAGAAGTAGGAAAAGAGTTTAATGTAACAAGAGAGCGTATTCGCCAGATTGAAGCAAAAGCCTTACGCAAACTCAGACATCCAAGCAGAAGTAGAAAATTAAAGGATTATTTAGAAAGTTAGGACATAAATATGGAAAAACAGGTACAGTTGTCAAAGCGATTGCAAGCAGTTGTTGATTTGGTGACGAAAGGAAAAAAAGTCGCTGATGTGGGGTGTGATCACGCTTATATTTCCATTTATATGGTTGAGCAAAAAATAGCGTCACATGTGATAGCTATGGATGTAAACAGGGGACCGTTAGAGAGAGCGAAAGAAAATATCAAAAAGTTTGGTTTGGATGGATTTATAGAGACCAGACTTTCTGATGGAATAAAAAAATTAGAGCCGGGAGAAGCGGAGACCCTTTTAATTGCAGGAATGGGTGGACCTTTGATGCAACAGATTATTTTGGGAAATCCAAAGGCGTTGGAAACGGTTGATGAGCTTGTGTTACAACCACAGTCGGAGATTAAAGAAGTAAGAGTATTCTTAGCACAGATTGGCTTTGGAATTGTGGAAGAAAACATGGTACTTGATGAAGGAAAATATTATGTGATGATGCGTGCAAAACGTGGTGCGAAACATACATATACCAGCGAACTTGACAAGCGTTATGGAAAGTATTTGTTAGAGCATAAAAACGAAGTGTTGAAAGCATTTTTACAAAAAGAATTAAAAAATAATCAGTTGATTTTTGAGAAATTATCAAAACAGTCCTCCGCAAAAAGTGAGGAAAAGAAAAGACAACTTATGGTTGATATGGAGTACTGCAAGGAGGCATTATCACAATATGAAGGTTAGACAGATTACAGATAAGATCGAAGAAAAATCACCTGTAAGCTTAGCAGAAGGATGGGACAATGTAGGTCTTTTAGTTGGCACAAAAGAAAAAGAAGTAAAAAAAATTATGCTGGCACTTGATGCAACTGACGAGGTAATTGAGCAGGCAATCAAAGAAAATGTGGATTTGTTGATTACCCATCATCCTATGATTTTTTCTGGGATGAAAAGAGTGACAGACAGAGATTTTATCGGACGAAGAATTATTCGTCTTATAAAAAATGATATTTCTTATTATGCCATGCATACCAATTGCGACGTAGCAATTTTAAATGACGAAGCTGCAAAAAAGATTGGTTTACAGTCAGAAGAGGTATTGGAATGTATTACAACGGATGCTGAAGGAAACGAACTTGGCATCGGAAAAGTTGGAACATTATCGAAAACTACATCAGTCTTGGATTTAGCTAAGAGCGTAAAAGAAAAATTTCATAACGAACATATTCGAATTACCGGCGATGTAGAAAAAAAGGTATCCAGAGTAGCTGTTTCTACTGGTTCAGGAAAAAGTATGGTAAAACATGCCATTAAGAAAAAAGCAGAAGTGCTTATTACAGGAGATATCGATCATCATACAGCGATTGATGCGTTGGCACAAGGGGTACAAATTATTGATGCAGGACACTTTGGAACAGAACGTTTTATGGTGGAATATATGTATCAGTATTTGCATACACATTTTGGAGAAAGTATTGTTGTTTTGAAAGCGACGGAAAAGGATCCTTTCACAACAATTTAAGGAGGTATGTATTATGGGTGAGATGGTAACAGTAACAGTGGGGCAAGTAACAAAGGAATACGAGAAAGGGACTACGTATCTGGAGGTAAGTAAAGATTTTCAAGGTGACTACAAAGAAGCCATAATACTTGCAGTTGTTGACAATAAGCTGCACGAACTGAATAAAAAGATTGAAAGAGACGTTGAAATTGAATTCATTACAGTAGAGAACAACAGCGGATTTCGTACATACACCAGAGGTTTGCTTTTAGTAATGTTAAAGGCAATATATTCGGTTATGGGACGTGAAAATGTTGAAAAAGTTTCAGTTCAATTTTCTATTGGTTCCGGTATTTTCTGTAAATTCGATGGTGATGCATCAATTGATCAGGATACACTTGATAAGATTGAAAACCGAATGAAAGAATATGTAGAAAAAGACATTGTATTTAGAAAATATTCTGTAAATACTCATGAAGCAACAAATATGTTTGAGTATTATAACATGATGGATAAAAAGAAACTGTTTGAGTACCGTCGTGTATCAAAAGTAAATGTATATGATTTGGATGGATTTAGAGATTATTTCTACGGATACATGCCACCAAGTACGGGTATGTTAAAGTACTTTAAATTGGAATTGTGTGAGGATGGTTTCTTATTACAATTGCCGGATTCTAAAACACCTACTATCATTGAAAATAAGAAAAATAGTCCGATGCTCTTTAAAACATTAAAAGAGGCAAAAGGATGGGGAGAAATGCTCGGCGTCGACACAGTAGGTGCATTAAATGACGTGATTTCTTCCGGTGGAATTCAAAACCTCATTTTGGTACAGGAAGCATTGCAGGAAAAGAAGATGGGAGAAATTGCAGCGCAGATTGCAGCTTCAAAAGATAAGAAGTTTGTTATGATTGCCGGTCCTTCATCTTCTGGTAAAACTACATTTTCGCACCGATTGTCAGTACAGCTTCGTGCTCATGGATTAAAACCACATCCAATTCCTGTAGACGACTATTTTGTCGACAGAGAAGATACACCAAAGGACGAAAATGGTGAATATAATTACGAATGTCTGGAAGCGATTGATGTAGAGTTATTTAATCAAAACATGACCGATTTGCTAAAAGGAAAGAAAGTTGAGCTTCCGGTGTATAACTTCAAAACAGGACGTCGTGAATATAAAGGAAAATTCAAACAACTTGGAAAAGATGACGTATTGGTAATTGAAGGAATTCATGGTTTGAATGACAAATTGTCTTACTCATTGCCAAAGGAAAGTAAGTTTAAAATTTACATAAGTGCATTGACTCAGCTAAACATTGATGAACATAATCGCATTGCAACTACAGATGGACGCTTGATACGAAGAATGGTAAGAGATGCACGTACCCGTGGAATTAGTGCGAAAGATACCATTGCCATGTGGTCATCCGTACGTAGGGGAGAGGAACAGTATATCTTCCCATTCCAGGAACAGGCAGATGTTATGTTTAACTCTGCATTGATCTACGAACTGGCAGTGTTAAAACAGTATGCTGAACCTATTTTATTTGGTATTCCAAAGGATTGTCCGGAATACATTGAAGCAAAACGTTTGTTAAAATTCCTGGATTATTTTATCGGAGTAAGCACGGAAGATATTCCGAAAAACTCTATCGTCAGGGAATTTATAGGTGGAAGTATATTTAATGTTTAATTCAGTCGGAGAAAGCCTCTGACTCTAGGCGTAAGCAAAGGCGGGGAATGTGCAAACTATATCTCGGACAGGGATGAACTTTGCTGCTTAATGGAAGCATGTGAAATAAAAAAATATTATGAAAAAGGCTAACTTTGTGTTGATTTTGTGCACAGAGTTAGTCTTTTTTTGTTACGTAATGCGTCCGTTTTTTGTGTCACGATTATGTAGATAAATGATTTGATGTAGTTATTATGCAGTTTAGTGCTTGTTTTATAGATAGTTATAAGTATATTAAGATTAGATTAGAAATACAATGCATATATTTACAAAATGAAATTATTGTGATATGATAATGATATCAAAAAGAAATTGATAATTTAATTAGGAGGCGGTTACTATGGAAGAAAAAATTTATACAACAAAAAAGAATGGTATGGCGGTGCTTTGTCTGACACTTTTAGGTATGTTGCTTGGTGTTGGCTGTATTGTATTTGGAGCGATTTTGTTAAATGGTAAAAATAATTATGGAGCAATACCACTTGTGGTTGGAATACTAATGGATGTTTTGGGTTGGATTCCACTTTGTGGGTTGAAAGTTATTAAACCACAGGAAGCATTAGTTCTTACTTTATTTGGAGAGTACAAAGGAACATTAAGGGATGAAGGTTTTTACTTTGTCAATCCATTTTGTACTGCTTTAAATCCAGCATCAAAAACAAAATTAGCACAAAGTGGAGATGCTTCAAGTGGTGGCAGACTAAATATTGCCACAAAAACTACAGGAGTAACTATTGATTCAGAAAGTCTTAGTAAAAAAATATCGTTGAAAGCCATGACACTTAACAATGGAAGACAAAAAATCAATGATTGTTTAGGAAATCCAATAGAAATTGGAATTGCTGTAATCTGGAAAGTCACAGATACTGCAAAAGCAGTGTTTGCTGTTGACAATTACAAAGAATATTTATCTCTTCAGTGTGATTCAGCACTTAGAAATATTGTACGTATTTATCCATATGATGTAGCAAACAATGTAGATACTACTGGTGATGGAGTTGCAGATGAGGGAAGCCTTCGTGGTTCAGCAGAAGTAGTTGCTGAAAGAATTCGAAATGAAATTCAGAGTAAAGTGGAAAATGCAGGACTTGAAATTGTAGAGGCAAGAATTACATATTTAGCATATGCACCAGAGATTGCATCAGTAATGTTACAACGTCAGCAGGCATCAGCAATAATTGATGCGAGAAAGATGATTGTGGATGGTGCTGTTGGAATGGTTGAGATGGCATTGGATCGTTTGAACGAAAAACAACTTGTAGAACTTGATGAAGAACGTAAAGCGGCAATGGTTTCTAATTTACTCGTGGTACTTTGCGGCAATCACGATGCACAACCGGTTGTTAATTCAGGAAGTTTATACTAATGGCAGCGAAGAAACAGGTTCCATTACGTTTATCTGAAAAACTATATGCCGAAATTGCCGCTTGGGCAGAAGAGGATTTTAGGTCTATCAATGGTCAAATTGAATATTTGCTGACAGAATGTGTGAAAAAGAGAAAAGGTAAAAAGAAAACCGAAGAAGACTCGGAAGATTAAAAACAGTTCAGAAGTGGCATTAAAATTTCAGAGGAAAGAAAGTATTGAAAAAAGAAAATGGCTTGACACTTTGCATATTAAGAAGGCGTTACCGGCTATATAAAAACACAAGTAAATTGCAGGTTTTTGCAAGCATAAACCTGCGATTTGCTTGTGTTTTCTGATTGTTCTGAAATTTTTTTGATTTTTTTTAAAAAAAGGTGTTGACTTTGAAAAGTTAGCGTGATATACTAAACAAGTCGCTTGGGGGTGACGGAAAACGAAATCCTCTGAAACCTAGTAATATCAAGGATTACAGCGATTAGAACATTGACAATTAAACAGTGAAACAACCTTGAAAATTCATTTGAAAATTTCATGGAAAACATTTTGTTTTCACGAA
>CADBNB010000091.1 GCA_902795895.1 uncultured Lachnospiraceae bacterium
ACTCCATCTCCGCGGTCTGCGCATCCTCGCGGAGCGTTTTTTATGTAATAGGAAATTGCATCGCAATTTCCTATTACATAAAAAATCCCCATCAATCGATAGGGATGCATATACACAGTTTGCTTATCCATACAAACAACCCAGTATTAAACTATAACACCGAGCTTTCACATGAAAGTTTGAGTTAATAATGTTATCTTTTGAATTTTGCACATAATTAACTCCTAAAAGCAAACTCATTATTCTTACTCATGATACAAATCCAAAAGTTCTTTCATTGTACATTCATTTTCTTCTTTTTCTGAAAGTTCTCCCTCTATTCCAAATATATAAAGACATCCCTTTACATGAAATAATCCTATGGTAGTCACCTGATTATTCTTTTCTTCCTGTAAAATGAGTGTTTCTAATTTCTGCTTAGTTTTATAAGAACTGTGAGTCAATACACTATCAGAATCACACATCAAAGTAAGTTCCCATGGGGTTGAAGCCTGTTTATGTTCACCAAACTTTTTATGCAAGAATAGCTGATTCTCCAAAAAATTCGTGTAAGAATACATAACAGATGGTGTCTTCACATTTATAACATTCACCTGATTTGTTACTATTGTATATAAGGTGGATACAGTTTTGTTTTTAAATTGAAATTTAGAAAATAAATCAATACTAGTTATTTTCCCATTTTCATTTCCTTTAACTTGAACATCAAAACTTGATGCATTATCAACAGGATACTGAATGAAATTATGTCCTAAAAATTCATTCACTTCATTCAAGCCAGAAAAAGTATACTTTTCAACAAATTCATCAATCTTTATTGAACACGCCTCTACAGGATAATCAATAATGTAATACTGTGAATAATAATTCTTTATTTTTTTCCTTACTTCTGATATTTTCCCGTCTAAAGTAACTTCTGAAATGGTTTCAAATCCACTCACTTGGACATTATTGTCTATGATTTTATCATCATAAGTCGATTGTGAAAAGAATCGAATATGTTTTTTTCCGATATATTCAGCACAGACATAAGAGGCACTTGTGACAATACACAATCCCAGACAAGCTGCAGTTGCAATTACTTTCCACTTATTTTTCTTTATTTTATGAGGCTTGCTTTCTGCTATGTAATCCTCCTCTATGTTTCCCAATATTTCAAATAGCTCCAAATTTCTATCTTTCATATAAAATCTTCTCCTTTACCAACATTTTTCTTAGTTTCTTACGGCTTCTAAATAATTGCATTTTCACTTTACTTTCACTCATTTGAAAATCGTCCGAAATATCTTTGATAGATTTTGCATACCAATAACGCTGTATAAATATACTGCGACTTTCCTGATTTAACTTTGATAAAAATTCGTTTAGTATCTTTTGAATACATTTGCTTTCTACATATTCATCCCAATAATCAATGTTAAGGGTACAGCTTGATAATTCATCCAGCAAAACTTCAAATGCTCCATTTCCTCTCTTTTGGCAGTTTCGCTTTTTGTACGTATTAATTGCCCCATTACGCGTAATGCGTCCTAAATATACTGCCAAATTATTAGGTGGTTCCCTTGCAATCGTTTTCCAAGCCGCCAGCCATGTATCATTCAAACATTCCTCTGCGTCCTCATGATTATTTAAAATACCATATGCAATAGAATAACAGTATGACTTATACTTACGTTCAGCTTCATATATGGCATTTTCCGATTTTTTTATAAACAATTCTATTATTTCGTTATCTGACATTTTGTTATGCATTACTCCTTTCTACTGCCACGAGTTTTGTCTTAAACTGAGCTGTAAAATTTCTTCTTGTACGAGACATAATTTTATCCTTCTTTCAACTTGATAATAGGAGTATATCAAATTCATTAAGATTTTTCCCAGGAAGTGTCTTAAAATATATACTCATATATATAGACAATTTTTTTTCATAAAGTCACAAATCACAAAATTTTTTTCTGTTTTTATTTTCTGAAAATATCATACAATAAAACGATTTCTATTATGTTTTTCTATAATAAAAAGATGCTTCTCTCCGTAAACATATCTTTTTGCTAACCATGTTTAACACGAAAGAAGCATCTAATTACATTAATGCTGTGCTTGAATATACAAAACTATTTCGCCCTATGTAATGCCAAAGTTTACTTTATAACTAAAGACTTTTCCGCGAAAATTTGGTATACTTAGATTAAGAATGTTTGAGGGGGAAATATACATGTACGGAATCGTAATAGGGGCAAGCGACGAGGCAATCTATGCCATAAAAAAAGCCCAGTCTAAGGGGATTACCGTTTTGGCATTTGACGGGGATGAACATGCGGCTGGATTACAATATGCAGACGAAGCATTTGTTGTAGATATCAGAGATGTGAATAATATCATCAAAGGCATTGATGAAAAAGGCATACAGCCAAAGGATATGTTTGTATTGCCGGTTCCCATCGGCAGATACCTCATTAGCACCGGAGCATTTAATGAACACTACGGTTTGTTTGGTCCAACTTTTAAAACCACAGAATTATGTACGGACAAATGGTTGTTTCATGAAACCATGGCAAAAAGTAGACTTCGAAACATCTGGTGCAAGCTGTTAAAAGAAGGGGAAACATTAGATACCATAGACCATTATCCCGTAATCGTAAAACCACGATATGGTGCCGGAAGTCGGGAAGTATTGACACTTTCCAATGAAGATGATTTTAAAGCATTTAAAAACAGACTTCCTTTTGATGAAGATTTTATCGTGGAAGATGAGGTAAGTGGCTGTGAATACGGCATTGACGGCATGGTAATGGACGGCGAATTCCAGTTGATTCTTGCAAGAAAAAAACTCATAACACCTCCACCATACAGACAATGCGTAGGTTATCTTTCGTTAAAGAAATCAGACGAAAAAAATGCCATTATCAAAGACTACATGACAAAACTGGTGTCAGCCATAGGACTTCACACCGGTGTTCTTCATGCAGATCTTATGTTAAATGAGGACGGACCTTTTGTAATCGAAATATCTGCCAGACCTTCCGGTCACAGACTTCACAATTTGTTTACGCCTATTGTCACAGGCATTGATATGATTTCAGACTATATCGATTTTGCCGAACATAAAAAGATTGAAAGACCAAACAAAACAGATGACGCAAATGTCTATCTTATAAGATATTTTGATATAGAATCCGAAATAAAAAGAGTACCGGATAAAGAATACATCATGAAAAAATACTCACCTTTGGAGTACGAATGTCACTTAAACGTAGGTGAAAAAGTCAAGATCAAAGACGGACATTCCCTCATGAGCAGAGGGTTCTTTATCCTAAAAGGGGATTCTGAAGAAGAAATCACCCAAAAAGCCAATGACATATTAAGAGAATACTACTAGGGGGGATTACAATGAATACTATGGATAACTACTTAATTCCCGTCATACCCTTTCATGAACAGATACTCACAAGGGGAGAGGGATCATTTGTATATGATACAAAAGGAGACAAATATCTTGACTTAAATTCCGGACAGTTTTGTACCGTTTTAGGACACTCAAATCCGGAGTTAGTGGAATGTGTAAAAAATGCATCTTCCGGACTGGTTCATACCAGTTCCGGAATGATTTCCGATGCTGTACTTAAAGTTTCTAAACAACTTAATGAAATCAGCGGCAGAATGGATGCACGAAGTATTCTTCTAAGCACCGGTGCCGAAGCGGTTGAATTTGCCATCCGATATGCCAAGCACCTTACCGGTCGCGAAGGGCTTGTGTGCTTTGAGAAGGGCTATCACGGCTTAACTTTAGGAACTCAAAGCATTACTTTTGGCGGGCGATATACAGCACCACATGTGGAACAGATTTTTTCCATTCCGGTTCCTTCCGGCAATGACTATGATACGTCCATTTTGGCGCTTAAAAATATCATAGATAACGATGGGGATGCCATTGCAGCAGTCGTATTAGAGCCTATTGTTTCCGTAGGTGGCATGATTTTCCCTGAAGCCGCATTTTTTCAAGAAGTATCCAGTCTTTGCAAAAGTAAAGGAATATTACTTGTGTTTGATGAAAGTCAGACAGGCTTTGGACGTACCGGCTCCTGGTTTTGCTATCAGGAATATGATGTCATTCCGGATATGGTCATCTGCTCGAAAGGTATTGGCATGGGGTATCCGGTTTCTGCAGTATTGTTCCGTGGTGGTTTATGCGAAGAAAACCACATGACCATGACGCATTACAGTTCCCATCAAAACGATCCATTTGCCGCAAGTATCATTTCTTTTGGCATTGACTATATTGAAAGAAACCATCTTCTTTCATCCAACAAAGAAAAAGGTATTTATTTTTTAGATAAATTAAAAGAACTTTCCAAAATCAGTCCGATTTTCACAAGACCTCGAGGCCACGGCATGATGCTTGGACTGGATATAGAAATTCCGGGTGTGACGAATTACCGTACGATTTATCAGAAAGTATACGACCTTGCAGCACAAAAACGGCTGTTGATTCAGGGAACCGACGGAGGACGGGTATTGCGATTCCTGCCGGATTATCTGATTAGCCATGAAAATATTGACTTTTGCATAAATGTATTGGGGGAGATTAAACTATGATGAATGATTTTTTATTTTACAATCCAGTAAAAGTGTACTTTGGAAAAGACCAGCTAAATCATCTTACCGAAGAAGTTCGTAAATTTGGAAAAAAAGTATTATTAGTTTACGGTGGTGGTTCCATCAAAAAGAACAAAATCTACAAAAATGTGATGAAGCATCTTGAGGAATTTGAGGTTTTTGAATTATCAGGAGTCGAGCCAAATCCTGATGTAACCAGCGTAAGAGAGGGTGCAAAAATCTGTAAAGAAGAAGGAATCGATGTAGTTCTTGCAGTTGGTGGTGGTTCTGTCATTGACGCATCTAAATGGATTGCCGCTGCTGCCTGTGTGGATTTTGACGCATGGGATTTCTTTAGCAAAAGAGCAGCCATCGAAAATGCCCTTCCACTCCTTACGGTATTGACTATTGCCGCAACCGGCTCCGAAATGAACGGCGGCGGAGTAATCAGCAACAGAGCCGAAGTGAAAAAGATTGGAAGAAGCTCTCCATTACTTTATCCAAAGGCATCCTTTTTAAATCCGGAGTTCACCTATGGTGTCAGCT
>CADBNB010000092.1 GCA_902795895.1 uncultured Lachnospiraceae bacterium
ACTTCCGATGTTTTATTTACTAGACTTTTCTTCTTTCTTTTCTTCTGGCTTTTTGATGATTAATGTTATTAATTCAAATACTCCTAAGCCTGTGATAAGTACTCCAACTGTGATAAATGTTGAAATGAATGAATATTCTTTAAAACATAAGGACATGATTCCTAATGTGAGACAAATCGCGCCCACTAAGAATAGTAAAAAAATAAATAATTTTCTCATTCTATAGATAATGCTAAATACCGCTTTAACTAGACAAACCCCACCAATAACGATTAATAAAACAGCTAACAAATTAACAAATAATGAAGTAATAAAATTATCGACAATTAAAGATGTTATACCTAGCGCCAATAAGATTGATCCATAAAGTAAATTGTTAGTAAAAGGTGCTCTAGTTTCGCTAGATAAAGATAACAAAATCAAAATAGTGCCAAAGGCAATAGCGATAGATGCAAAAGCATATTTAACTGCATCACCTACTTGATTTTGATTAATAATGGCAAAAGCAATAATAGTGATACCTGCCCCTATAAGCAAGATAGCTAAAATGCCTCTTAACCAAGCATATTGATTCAATATCTTTTTCATAACTTCACCCCTTATTAAATGTTTTGAATATCTATTACTTCTTTTAAAGATATTACTTTTCTATTAGTTAAATAAATCTTGTGTTCAAAAGTATCAACTTTTCGAATAATACCTTTTTCTTTATTGATTTGGCCATTTCGGAAAAAAGATATTTCTATTTCTTGACCATAATAGTTAGTTAATAGTTCATTTATCTCTTCTGCTTTTTCACTAGAGATAGTGGGCTTTTCAATTTTCTTTTCTTCTTCATGAATATTATCTAATGTTGACCACTGCTCTTTTAATGATTTATAAGGAGCCCATTTTTTCATGCCGCGTCCGCTCATTTACGATGTCCCCCTATCATATTATTTCTTTCAATTACAGTGCTTTCTTCTAATAAGGAAGAAGCTCTTAAAACGATATTTTTACCATATCTATCTTGTAACTTATCGAATGCTTTTAGCAAGTTATGTTTTTGAATTTGTTTTTCTACTGGTTCAAAGATATTTAATTGATTGTGGGTGTTGATCTTTGTTTTACCAAAGTTAATACCAATATTTCTGATTGGTAAATCTTTTATGTGGTGTCTATATATTTCTAGTAGTGCATTATATAAAGTTTCAGTGTCATCAGTTTCCTGCAATAATGACATTTGTCTAGCAAAACCCCCTTGGTTTTTGCTGTAACCAATGTATAAAGAAACAACACCACATACCTTATTTTCATTTCTCATGCGGCTTGCTAAATCATCACACATTTCACGAATAATGAGTTTAGCTTCTTCTTTGTTATAGTCTTTAAACAAGACTTGAGCTTGCGATAAGCTTCTTTCTTTTGGCACATATTCTTCTCTGATATCAGAATCATCTATTCCATTAGCATGGTCAATGAGTTGTTCACCCATGATGCCAAATTCTTTGAGCATAAAATCGCGATTGCTATTAGCGAGTTCTCCCATTGTGAAAATTCCTAAGCGATTTAAATGTGCTTCTGTTCTTTCTCCGATACCCCATATTTTGCTTAATGGAGTTATTGGCCATAGTTTTTCTTTAATTTCTTCTTTATGGAGAACCGCGATTCCATTCCTTTCATGCTTTGCGTATATATCTAATGCCACTTTGGCCAAAAAGAAATTATCACCAATTCCACTTGTGGCTTGTAATCCTGTTTTTTCTTTAATTGTTTGAATTATTAAGCTCACTAATTCAGTCGGTGTTTTTTTGTAATATGGAAGATAAGTTGTTAAATCAATAAATGCTTCATCTATAGAATAGACATGAATATCTTCTTCAGAAGCAAATTCCATTAAAATTTTGACTACTTCCGCGGATTTTTCGATATATAGTTCCATTCTGGGAACAGCATATATGTAATTATATTTTTTTGGTAAATCTTGGATTCTTAAGCGGGAAGGTACCCCGTGTTTTTTTAAAAATGGAGACACAGAAAGTACGATAGTGTTTTTCCCTCTATCCTTATCCGCGACCACTAATGGAGTGGTCCATGGATCAAGCCCTCTATCCACACATTCGACATATGAATAAAATGCTTTTAAATCAATAACCGCAATGCTTCTTTCTTCCATAATGTGTTAATAGTATATGGTAAAAAAAATATAATTATTAGTCTTGACATCACTTTGTGATATTTTTCTTTCTAACATGCTATACTACATCTATGATTGATTATTGTTATCACACTCATACATATCGATGTGGACATGCTCGTGGAACCGAAGAAGAATACGTCTTGTCTGCTATTGAA
>CADBNB010000093.1 GCA_902795895.1 uncultured Lachnospiraceae bacterium
GCGAGGATGTGCAGACCGCGGAGATGGAGTTAATTGCTGCGCAATACCGCGGTCGCGCTAGAGTTTTGCAAGCAAAACTCTTTGTTAATGGCAGTGCTGACAATTGGCACATCCTAAACTGCATCCTTCTAATTTTGGCAATTTTGAAATGGTTACCTGTTTGATCTCATGAGAAAATATGGTGGTAGCTTTTTCGTTAAAAAGTGTCGGATGACGAAATGTTATGCTTTCCTCTTGGAAGGTAATCTGAAGGGGTAAAAGCTCCAATCCCTCATTTGTCAACGGATTGACCTGATACATTGGTTTTTGTAACAGCGTTTCACCACTGTTTAGCTGAATGTTTAGGCAATCAGAAGAAGTATATAAGGATTGCAGGGTACCATTTTTACGAAACTGTAAAGAACAGTTGTCTGCATGAATGCCAAGGGCAGTAGCATGATAGGCATGTAACTCACCAAGTGGAGTCGTCAATGCGACTTCTCTGGCAGGTTCCACTGCCTGAAGGGTACCGTCCTCATAAAAAGAAATACCATAACGGACAGGTATGGTTTGCTCTTCGAAAGATAAAGATAACGCTTCCCCAGGAGAAAGACAGAGGGATTTTAGTGAACCCTCAGGATAAAAGGTAAGACTACTCATTTTTCCATTGATCGTATGGGCAGAAAGCGTGCATGTAAGGGCTGGGGTGATTTCGTTTTCTTCCTCATCTGTCCAAAAGCCACTAATCTGGCTGTTTCTTGGGAATATACGATAGACGGCACCATTTTCATAGAAACTAACAAATTCCGCAGGAATAGCTCCTATTGAAGTTTGGATGTTGGTCTGGTCTTGCAGATCCATACTTTTTAGTTTTCCGCTTTTATAAAATGATAGGCAACTGGTTGATTTTCTTCTGCCCACTGGATTAGAATAGCGGGGAATCAAAATTCCCAAGCTTGTCTGTATTTCATTTTTTGTATCACAGCAGATGTCTTCGATTTGTTCTGTGTTTCTGAAGAAAGAATAATTGGCGATTCCTTTGATTGTTCCATATTCTGTCTGTATTTCCATGGGTGGACCTCCTTGAATAACTCTTGAAATTCTTAAAATTTAACTTGTATATTTTAAAAAAATGATATAGAATGATTATAACACACTTTTCCTATAAGTAAAGTATGAAAAAGTGTTGCGGTTCATTATTTTTTCTTATGACTAATGATAAGATTGGATTACAAAATTGGGAGCATGCAACAAGACTTTCTTGCATGCGGAGAATATAACAGAAAGGAAATGCGTATGGCAAAAGTAAAATATTCAGGAGTACGAGAAAGTAAACCGGGAAGAATTAATGATTTTGGCTCAACCGGAGAGCAAATTGCGGAAAAGTTTAAAAAAGGATGTTTAAAGCGTGCAGATAGAAGTTTTGCACAGGGATTGCAGTGTCAGCAGATCAATAGTATGGCGGCATTGATGTCTTTGGAAGATTCTGTTTTTATTTCCCACTCGCCACAAGGATGTGTAGGATGTTCTGTAATGGCAGTGGATATGTACAGAGTTGGACAGATTCACAGAGGTGCAAAACAGGTGAAAAATGCCAGATTATTTGTCACAAATATTGATCAAAAAAGTGTAGTATTTGGAGGTGAAAGTAAGCTTCGTGAAACAGTAAAGCTTGCCATTGACCGTTATCATCCAAAACTTGCTTTTGTATATGCCTCTTGTGCATCAGGAATTATTGGAGATGACATTGACGCTATTTTAAATGATATGCAGTCAGACTATCCGGAGACGATTTTAGTTCCTATTCATTGTGAAGGCTTTAAATCAAAGGTTTGCGCATCGGGATTTGATGCGGCATTTCTTGCAATCAATAAGTATATTTTGAAACACCAGAAGGTGGAGAAAGAAAAAGGTCTTTTGAATCTGTTTGCCCCTACTACAGTCAGTTATGCAGATCAGAAGGAAATGGAGCGAATGTTACAGGCTTTAGGAGCAAAAGTGAATTATATTCCGTTTTACAGTTCTTTGGAAAAAATCAAGAAAATACCTGCGGCAGAAGCGTCTACTTCTATTTGTAAGGTATTTGCTGATGAGTTTATGCAGACGCTTTGGGAAGATTATCAAATTCCATTTTCCCATACCGTAATGCCGATTGGTATTCGAAATACTGACCAGTGGTATCGGGGAATTGCAAAGGTACTTGGAAAAGAAGCGGAAGTAGAGGAAATCATTAAAAAAGAACATGCGCGTATTGAACCCCTTGTGGCAAAACTAAAAGAACGTCTGCAGGGAAAAAGAGTGTTTGTCTGTGGAGGAACCGGAAGGTCTTTTGCGGCAGCAGCGTTGATTGATGATTTTGGCATGAAATTGGTGGGATTAGAAACACCTACGTATGATGAAGATGCACAAATTGATATCGAATATTTAAATGAAATACATAAGGATTATGTGGTGGATATTGCCAATATGCAGCCATTTGAACAGGTGAATCTGCTAAATAAGATTAAGCCGGATGCGTTTATTGGTGTGCCGGTATGGGCTGCAAAATTAGGTATTCCTACCACCCATGTATTGGATGGAAAGCGTCCGACTATGGGATATGACGGATTGTTATATTTGGGAAATAAGATAGCAGACCAGTTGGAAAATCCGGGATTTAATAAAAAGATTGCAAAACATGTGAAACTTCCATATCGGGAATCATGGTATCAGGAAGATGCTTTTAAATACATCACTTCAAACGAATAAAACAGGAATAGTTATTTTGAAAGTGTTTTCCGTTGACAAAGCAAAATATATACTTGCAAGTAATACTGAAAAATTATTGCCAGTAGGAGAACATGCGGTTTTACTTTGTCAGTACATTGAAATCAGAAAGGAGAATTAGAATATGTCACAAATTATGGAAAATCCAAAGGGTGGATGCGTACTTGCAGGAATCAATGCCGTCTTAGGTGCCATTGACCGAATCTGTCCGGTTTATCATTCAGGTCCTGGATGTTGTATGCAAACGACAGCAGCCGATCAGGGACAATCCGGTCATAAGAGTTCCTGCTTTGTAAGTGGAGTATCCATTCCTTCTAGTAATATGTTAGAAAAAGAAGTCGTATTTGGTGGTACAGAAAAACTTCGTACCACTATTCAGGGTGCAATTGAGGTCATCGATGCAGATGCTTATTTTGTACTGACGGGATGTACTGCAGGAATCATTGGAGATGATATCGTGCGGGTGACAGACGAATTTGTAAAAAAAGGACATCCTGTGTATCCTATTGAAACACCGGGATTTGCAGGAGATAGTAATCTGGGATATGAAATTGTCTGGAATACATTGATTGATCAGGTTATTGAAAAAGATGTTCCAAAAGATCCTAAGTTAGTCAATATTTTTGGTATTGTACCTTACCATGATCCGTTTTGGAGTGGTACTTTGGAGGAAATAGACCGAATTCTTTCACAATTGGGGCTAAAAGTAAATACATTTTTTACAAAGCATCAGACCATTGAAGATATTAAGAAATGTTCCGGTGCAGCCTTAAACATTATTGTAAATCCATGGTTGTTTCATGGCCCTGCAAAGAAATTTGAAGAAAAATTTGGTGTGCCAAGTATTAGAATTCCTGGCTTATTTGTTGGAGCTACCGATACCACAAAATTTGTGCGTTCTGTAGCAGATGCGTTGCAACTGGATCAGAAACTTGTGGAAGCAGTCATTGAAAAGGAAGAAGATTATGTGTATCAGTATTTGGGACAGGCAATCGGCGTAGTAAGCTGGAAAAAATTTGCCATAGTGGCAGATGCCAATACGGCAGTGGGTTACACCAGATATCTTGCCAATGACTATAGCTTTACACCGGTACTTGTGATTATTTCTGAGCCGATTTTCCGTCAGGAAGATAAGGAACGTATTATAAAAGAAATACAGGATTTAGAATATGCAAAACCACCAAAGGTATTATTTTTGGCGGATCAATACGAGATTAATCAGGCAATCAGAGAAGAGGAAGATGTTACGTTACTAGTTGGAAGCAGTAATGAACGGGAAGTTGCTCTGGAAAAGGAAATTCAGTTCCTTCTGGGAGCTTTTCCGGTAAATGAACGTTTGATATTTAATCGAACCTATGCAGGATACAAGGGCAGTCTTACCTTTACGGAAGATTTGTATGATAATCTGTAAAACCACTTTTCTTTATGGATGCCTCAGTAAAAAATAATCGGAGAACTATAAATGTTCCCCGATTATTTTTTCCATCCAGATCATATGATACCAGCGGTTAAACTTATAACCACATTTATGGAATTCCCCTACTTTCACGAAGCCAAGATGTGCATGGAAATCTGCACTATTGGTTGTTAAATATTTGTCTTCTGTCAGGGGATATCCAATGCAGGCATAGAGATTAAGAATTCCTATTTTCTGTAACTTTTTTTCTAAAGCTTCGTAGAGTAAACGTCCCATACCACATTTTTGTGCACGGTAATCTAAATAAATGGTTAGTTCACATGACCAATCGTAAGCTGCTCGGTCAATGAAATTACTAGCATAGGCGTAGCCTTGAATTACACCATTTTTTATAATGACAAGGTAGGGGTAACGTTTTGTAATTTCTTCTATGCGATGTTGAAACTCGGTTAGGGATGGTGTTTCGTATTCAAAAGTTATGGCTGTGTTTTGGACATAATAGTCATAGATTTCAAGTAATCTTTTTGTATCTGCTTGTTTTACGCTTCGTATTTCAATCATGAGGATTCCCCTTTCATACAAATCCAATACCAACTATAGAGAAGAATGGCTCTTACAATATTGTCGGAAACCATGCAAAGCCAGGCTGTTTTGATTCCAAAACCAAGTATAGAAACAAATATAAAAACACCTAATATTCTGACACACCATTGTGTAAAGGCAGAAATGATTAGTGGTGGTTTTGTTTTTCCGATACCGTTGAATACATTTTGCATTACGATGGAAACACCGAAAAACGGTTCATTTAACGCCACAATTCGAAGTAAGACCGGAGATGTTTTCAGTATATAGGCATCTGTGGTAAATATAGAAATGATGGAATTTGCAAATAGTAACATAATGGTTGTTGCCATAAGCATGATAACAATGATAAGAACACATACCAAGTTTGTCTGGTGATTTAATTTCTTTTGATCACCCTCACCTTTCACATTGCCAGATAAAACTGCTACCGCACTTGCCATGCCAACAGCAGGAATGTAGAACGCAGATTCTGCTGTAAATGAAATGGAATGGGCAGCATAAACCGAGGTGCCTAAAGGAATAATCATAGCTGTAAATAGAACCCGTCCAAGGCTTGTGATGACAGAAGTGAAAAACGCAGGCATACCAACAACAATATAGGTACGCATCATGTCTTTGTCCGTTCGTTTTTTTAGCTTTTTAAGTAAAAATGCTAAATGAAAGCCTGAGGTTATCAAACCAATAAAAGAATTTGAAAAAATGTGATTAGGGACTGTTTTGCAAGGTATGTCTGGATGGTTCTGTCTATGTAAAGTTTCTGAAAAAATATATTCTTTGATAGAAAGTTCTTTTGTCTTTTCATTTACAATCACCATGGCAATTCCACCAATGGTGATGGATAAAGCTGTTGCTAAAGCTGCTCCGGTTACTCCCATATTTGCTCGTGGAATACTAAGCTCTTTTTGAAAGAAAGAAAATTTCAAGGAAGGATAAATAAAAAAACAGTTAAAAATGATATTTAAAATATTTACCAGTCCGTTGATGATAAGTGGTGTTTTCATGTCTTTGGTTGCTTTACGAATACTTCCGGCAATGACATTGAAAGAAAAAAACACCCCAGCAGAGGAAGATACTGCAAAATAAATGGAAGCTGTGTTACGAAGTTCTTTGGAAGCTCCCAATAGTTTTGGTAAAACAGGACTGATGGAAAGAGGGACTATCGTTGTAAAGATACCGATGATAAAGGCCAGCAAATATGCCTGGAGGGTTGGATTTTGTAGTTTGTTTCGTCTTCCGGCACCGATTTCTTTTGCAAAATAAGCAACGACACCAACACTCAGGGCATTTACTGCTGCTTTTACGAGAAAAGTTACTTCGTTGGTAATGCCAATGGTGGCAGAAGCTTTCATTCCTAATCTGCCAACCATGATAAAATCAGCATAATTTACAAGTGCCTGAAAAGAATATTCGATGATGGCAGGAATAATGAGAGTTATGATATCTCTCATAATCCGTAGGGTGTCGCTTTCTTTTCTTTTTTTTCGTATATAAGATAAATAGAGTATTTTCAAGATTTTCACAACCTTAATAACGTCAGTGCGTTTTTTTATTGTTTTTGTCAAATAGTGTTTGTGTGAATATAAGTAATCACAAAGGAATGTAGTTAAATTACATAATCATCCTTTGGCAGAATTCTTGCTAAAAACTGTTTTGTTCGTTCTTCCTTTTTGAAACTGGTCAAAAAATGATGCTCCAGTTTGGGGTATTTGGGATTGCATATAACATACCATAGGTTTTTGAATTCCACAATTACGCAAAAGTTATATCCGGTGATAACTAAAAGTTTAAGAATTGTTTGCTTTAGTAGGAGGTACAATCGCTGACTAAAACAAACGCTTTACACTAAGTCTTGTGAGTGGTAACCTGAACAGTTTTAAGTAGTACAGAAGGAAATTACTTGATGCAGAAAGTGAAATGTGATAAAATCTATAAAGTCTATCAGAATAGTATACAATAATAAGAGAAAATTGAAGCAACTCCACATGTCAGTATTATGACACCATCGTGGATAAAAGTGGGGGTGCTTTGGATGATTGGAAGTTACTGGTCATGCACTGAAAAGTATCAATTAGAAATATGGAAAGGATGTTTGGATGTTAAATCAGTTTTCGAGAACTCAACTTTTATATGGAGCGACGGCCATGGAACATATGGCTTCCTGTCGCATTGCTGTGTTTGGTATTGGGGGAGTTGGCGGATATGTAGTGGAAGCTCTCGCACGTTCTGGTGTTGGCGCGTTGGACTTAATTGACGATGATAAAGTTTGTCTTACAAATATAAACCGTCAGATTTTAGCAACCCGAAAAACGGTTGGAAAATATAAAGTGGATGTGGCAGAGGAAAGAATAAAAGAAATTTCCCCGGATTGTAAAGTGACAACTTATAAGACATTTTATTTGCCTGAGACACAGGGGCAGTTTGATTTTTCTCAATATGACTATGTAGTAGACGCTATTGATACAGTGACAGGAAAGCTTACTATTATTCAAAATGCAAAAAAGGAAGGTATACCGATTATTTCCTCAATGGGAGCAGGTAATAAAGTGAATCCTGCTGCGTTTGAAGTGGCTGATATATATGAAACTTCCGTTTGTCCTTTGGCTAAGGTTATGAGACGGGAGTGTAAAAAAAGAGGAATCGATTCATTAAAAGTGGTGTATTCAAAGGAGTATCCGATACGGCCGCTAGAGGATATGTCCATTAGTTGTAGACGGCATTGTATTTGTCCTGATGGTACCGTGCGAAAATGTACAGAACGAAGAGATATTCCAGGCTCAACAGCATTTGTACCATCGGTCGTGGGATTGATTATTGCTGGTGAAATTATTAATGATCTTTGCAAGGGATACAGAGAAACTTCCGTTTGACCTAATTGCAAAATCCTGCGCATCCTCGGGGCGTGATTATTTCAGTTGGAGATTGTAACCTAAACTGAGATAATAATTTATTATAACAAGACATAAGAAAAGCTGATTTTACATTGGTTTAACGCTATGTTATATTTTAACCCAACAGGAAGTACAACCTACATTCCCAAATTTAGTGGGAAAAATTCTAGCGCAAGAAAAAATTATTTCTCTTAAAAATTGAAAGAGTAGTAAGAAAGGAGAATGATTATATGATAAGTAAAGCGAAAAAATTTAGAAACAAAGCAAGTGGCATTGGATTAGCCGTTCTTCTGGCAATTACATCCATTGTTCAAAATCCACAATTGGTGGTGCATGCACAGGATGTTTCCAATACGGAAAAGGAAGAAAAGACAATAGAAGCACAGGTGATTGTTACAAAATATGAGAATTTGTGGCAAAACAAAAGTAATCCGGATGCCATTCCACCAATTTATGTGACTGCAGGAATACCGGTTATATGGTATGTGGATGTGCCGGAAGATATTGCAGTAAAAGGATGTAGAAGTACACTTAAAATACCAGGTATTGGCTGGGGAACAGATACTCGAAACAGAGAAGAAGGACATCTTCAGTTGACAAATGGCAGAAACTTGATACAAAGACCGGATGCAAATGAAGGTGATGTGGTTTTATTTACACCAAAGGAAACTGGTGACATTATTTTTACTTGCTGGATGGGCAGTGGATGCCATAGAAATTATATTCGTGTAGTAGAAAACGCATATCAATATACAGATACAGTAACAGCAACAGCAATTGCCGTTACAAATACCCCAAAAGTTGAAGCTACACAGACACCTGTAACTGTATCACCAACAGCGATAACAACATCGGCAATTGTGGCGTCAAATACGCCAGCAACAGTTTCGCCAACAAGTATTGAGGCAACAGCAACTTCAAATGTAATAGCACCATCATTCGTTCCGGCAACTACTGCACCATCCGGTTCCGGTGGCGGAAGCATTTCGATACCGGATACGACAAATGCACAGGTGATTATTACTAAATATTCGGATTTGTGGCAAAGCAAAGACGCAGACGATTTTTCATCACCAATTTACGTCACAGCAGGTATACCGGTGATCTGGTATGTAGATGTACCTGAGGATGTAAAAGTGAAAGGTTGTGGAAGTACGATTAAAATACCGGGCATTGGCTGGGGGACAGATTCGTATAATAAAGAAGAAGGACATCTTCAGTTGACAAACGGAAGAAATTTAATACAAAGACCAAACGCAAAAGCGGGTGATTTGATTTTATTTACACCGACAGAGAAAACAGATATATTGTTTACTTGCTGGATGGGTAGTGGATGCCATAAAAACTATATTCGTGTAGTTGCAAATACTCAAACTCCGGCACCTACTAAGACACCTTCTGCGACACAAACGGGAATAGGTAGTCAGACTTCGGGAA
>CADBNB010000094.1 GCA_902795895.1 uncultured Lachnospiraceae bacterium
TATTTGTTTTGAGGTAAAAACAGTATACACCAAAAAGGTAATGATGTCTTTCTTTTTGTGCAATTTTTTTAATTTGCTCATTTATAGAAGAATTGTTAAATAAATATAATCCCGATAAAGATTATAATTACAAGCGACTATATTTTATAAGTGAAGTGTGGTTTTTAAGCCGGCCTACATCGTTTATACCATATAAGCAGCTGTCAACATATCAGCAGTATTATGTTAGAAAAATGCTTGAGGCCAGGCGTTTATATAAAGGAACAGGAAGTAGTATGCAAATGAGAGAACAAGCATCTAGGGCAATGAAAGGAATGTCCGAAGATGCTTCTTTTATTTGTAGGATGAATATTCGGTCTGAGAAAGAACTTCATAAAATGATAGAAGATCTAAGTGAAGAGTATAACCAGACCAGAAAGGCAACTTCTGGACCATTGGCCCAAAAGTTGGAAACCAAGAAAAAAGTTATAAGGAAATTGAAAGAGTTGGAGAATTCTCCGTTTAGGAAGAGAAAGGAAGTGAAGCATAAATGACAAAGGAGCAAGCTAGTCAGTCTGAAAGACTTGTGGAGAAGTATAAATTTGAACCTGAGATGACAGTTACGATGGAACAGTCAAGATATATCGCTTTAATGCTTGGTATTGCATATGAACTATCTGATGAAGATATTGCAAAATATATGGATATTCAACCTAAGATGTTTACTGATGTTGATTTGAAAAGGATATGCGTTATGCTTGGAATTGATTTACCCAAAGAGGCGGATAAAGAGATAACACTGGGCCAATTGAAAGATATAATCCATGGTGAAATGCAAGAAAAAGATGATAAAAAGGAAACGAAAAGTGAAAACAGTGCATCTCAGGGAATCAATGAATGTAATGTAGCTGAGGAATCTAGTCATTCAGATGAAACTGAAGATACTAAAAAAGAAGATGAGATGAGATGCGATTTAGAGCTACTGAATCGCTATGAAAGAATATTTGAGAAATACCATATAACGTTGGAAGAGGCCGAGGCAGGTGACATCCTGATTAAGAATATGGTTTCAACAGGTAAGCCGTACTCACGCCTTACCAATTACGTGTTAAACAGTAAAGAATTATCGCCAGCACAGCTTCAGTTGGTCTTAAAGGCGGTTAAGGAGAAAATCCCGGAAGAATTTATTTTGAGATTTGCTCTACCAGAAGTGAGTGCTTTTCAGATGGAGAAGGCTATTGAAATCTATCAAATTAGAAAAAAAGCTGAGAAGAAACATAGTTTGATAAGAAGAGAGTAACTTTTGGACCATTGGTCCAAAGGTTGAGTATAATTTTTTCATAAATATAATATTGTTATATAATGTTTAAAAGTCCTAGCAACATTTCTTGCAAATATAGCGAATTTGTGGTAATCTATTAAGTATAAGCGGGAACAATTTATATACGATTAAAAAAGTTATTTACGTATGTTTTGTAAGCATTTAAACGTAAATATTTTCGAAGGGGGAAAGTAGCTTATGAATAAAGAACAATTTAAAAGAGCAAATAAAATGGCATTTATTATAAATCTTTTGATTTTGATATCAGCAATGCTTTTAATGATTTTCCAGGGTTTGGAGATTGGCTTTAATGCTGGTATTATTGCTGAAATGATTACGACCTGCCTTGGATTTGGAGCTTTAATGATAGGAATTACAAAAGGAAGAGACAACAAATTGGGAGTAACCGTTATTCTTACAGGTTCAGCATTGGTGTATCTGGTAGTGATTCTAGTACAAAACCAATTTGTATTTTTCTCCTACGGAATACCAATCCTTATTTCTAGTATGGTTTATTTAAACTTGAAGGTTCTTAAATTTGGTTTGTGTGAACTGGCAGTAACATACATTATTCTTTTTATTCGAAATGTAGTAGCGGGTACTGCAGTGCTAAAGGAAGCGGTTGTTGATACAGTTGTTATTATTCTATGTTTGGCAGCTACTTACTATGTGGTAAAGCTTTTAGTTTCATTTACAAAAGAAAATGTAGAAAAAATAGAGAAGTCATCTCAGGAACACAAAAAGATTTCAGATAATATTATTGAAACAGCCAACCGTATCAGTGAGTATTTCAGAAATGTAAATTCTAATATGGAAACTTTGAAGAATACGGTTTCCGGAAATCGAGATGCTATGGTGGAAATTGCAGGAAATACAGAGACAACAGTTCATGGAATCGATGTACAGGCAGAAAAGTGTCGTGAAATTATGCAGCAGACGGAAGCGACAAATGTGAGCAAGGATCGTATGATTCAGGCAACAGAGTCTGCCAGACAGACAATTTCTGACGGAAATGAAGTTCTTATGGAGCTTAAAGAAAGGGCTCAGGAAGTAGAAAGAGAAAGCAAGGGTACTATCGAGGCAACAAGTCAGGTAAATGAAAAAATTAAAGAAGTTCAAACGATTGTTGGCTCAATTATAGAAATATCCAGTCAGACTAATCTTCTTGCCTTGAATGCATCTATTGAGGCAGCAAGAGCAGGTGACGCAGGTAAGGGCTTTGCTGTAGTTGCAGATGAAATCAGAGCATTGTCAGAGCAGACTAATGAGGCTTCTGGAAAAATTACGCAGATAATACACGAATTGACAGAGGATGTTGGACTTACTGTATCAAGCATAGAGAACATGATGGAATCTGTCGAGGAACAAAATCGAATGATAGTTTCCACAGGCGAAAAATTTGATGATATCAATGAAAATGTGGACAACCTTCTGACAGAATTTACTGGCTTAGAGCAGGGAGTAAATGCTATTTCAAAATCGACAGTAGAAATTAATGAAAGCATAGAAAATCTATCGAACAACAGCAGAAACATTGCAGATTTAACAAAGAATGGAGAATCAGCATCTATGGCTGCTGTAACATCTTGCGAAGATATGGGCGATGCTCTCGCAAACATTTACGACGCAGTAGAGGAGTTGACAGCTAGGTAAGGCGCTTGTGTATTCTTATTTCGAAGAGTATTTCAACTAATAAAAGCCAATGGAAAACAATCTATTGGTTTTTATTTTTATTGACAAGTTAAGAAGGCATTATTAGAGCTTTTTGGAGATGATGTTAATGATAAATAAAGAAGAAGCAAAGGTTGATGCTTGGGGAGCAATAGCAGATTTAGTAGGGAAAGAATACTTCAAAGAGAAATTTGATTTCGCATGCCATTCTTATCCGGATGAACAATATGATGATGTTGAATATGAGTATTTCATTGGATTTGAAGGTAACGATTCAACTGGCCTTTGGGATGTCTTTGCAAGGGTCTCCGTAAATAGAGAAACAGAAGAAGTTACTATTCTTGATTATAAAACTCCTGATGGGAAACGAATGGAGAATCCTGTTAAACCAACAAGCTTTGCTTAAAGTTAGTATAATACTATAAATGAGCAAATTAAAAAAATTGCACAAAAAGAAAGACATCATTACCTTTTTGGTGTATACTGTTTTTACCTCAAAACA
>CADBNB010000095.1 GCA_902795895.1 uncultured Lachnospiraceae bacterium
AAAAGAAGATGTTAGAGGAATGGAACTTTATGAAATAAGATTAAAGATTCCAAATACCAACAAACAACCTGAAACTCAGATAATTGAGAAGGAGAAAATTGTTTATGTAGAAAAAGAATCCTCTGATAAAAACGCAGGTAAAGCATATTTGATTCTTAATATTTCCGAACCTGATGCAAAAGTTGAAATAAATGGCAAAACATACAACGTAAGCGGCAAACTATTCAAAGAAAATATTAGATATGGTGATTATAATGTATATATATCAAAACAAGATTTTGAAATGTATTTCCTTCATGTAAAACTTATGGGAGAACCAGTTATTCAAGATATTATACTTAAACCTAAAAATAAATATGGTTCACTTACTGTAAACGTAATTAGTAGATACATATCAAGAATTACTATAAATAATATGCCCATAAATGAAAATCAAAGATATATTAAATCAGTTGGTGAATATCAAATGAAAGCTACATGCGGAGACAAAACAAAAACAAGAACAATCAATATCAAACCAAATAAAGACCATGTAAAAACCTTTTGGTTTATCAGTCCTTATAAATCACAAACCAATCAAAGTAATTGGTTTATAGGTTGCACTTTTTCACCCAAAATTATATCGGCAGGATTTTCTCTTGGTTATTGTAAAAGATACGGTTTTACTCTTAACGCAGGATTTTCACAACTTGCGTTTACAAATTTTTATGATAGGAATTTAGAAAACGGTAATCTTTTAGACACATTTAAAATCAGCAACATACATTCGTCTACATTGTTGGATAACAATCAATTGAATGGTTTAAAGGATAAAGGATTATACCGTTCGTACATTCGTATAGGACCTATGTTCAGAGTTTTCGATTTTATGTATTTGTATGGGGCTGTTGGTTGCGGTACATACGCTGATGTAAAATCGTATGAAGGACAACCTTTTGCTCCTGAAATACATAAAGGATTTGAGGCAGAAGCGGGTATGATGTTGAAATATAAAAGGTTGGGATTATCATTCGGCTACGTTCAAGGTGCTGACAAGGGAAAGACTTTTTCTGATTACAATGTCGGGTTGCATTATTGGATGAAAGTTCAAACAAAACGCATTAACCCTGAACATAGATTTATTGTAGGATATAAATTCTCGCCTAATGCTGAATTCGGTATGACATTAGGTGTTGCATTCGGATATTATGAGAAATGGGGGTTTATAATGCATGGAGGAAGTTCAGAATATTTGATTAAAGAAGGGATGATGCTTGGGTACTATTCATTTGAAGGACAAGAAGCGCAAGGTCGATGCCGCTCATACTACCATATCGGACCATTTTTTAGATTGAACGATATTTTTGCATATTACCTTGCAATCGGATACGGTAGTTATAAGCCTGATTATGATTCCATTTGGGATGGATACTATACTGGTGGTTGGGATAGTGAAGTCGGTATTATGCTGAAACTTTGGCGGTTAAGTTTTTCTATTGGTTATCAGCATAATATAGGAAAGAAACACTTATTTCAAGATATAAGTGTTGGAGTGCAATTTTGGTTGGGAAAATAAAAATAGGAAACAAATATATCAATATGACATCCTATGTTCATAGATGTAGAATTTTATGACATTTTTGATTATAAATCCGATATAAACGCAGGAATTTCTCTACAAAAAAATAGACGCTTTTACGACAAAGTATATATAAATTATAAAAAATCCGGGGGCAGTAAGCTATCGGATTTTTTTGTAAAGTTTACAAAAAATAGTATATTTGGGGCACAAATTACAAGTACAAAACAGAATTAAAATATTGGGGTATAAGGGGTAATAATACCTGATTATTAATAAATTAGATATGATTGAATTATGAAAGCATTATTAAAAACATTTGCAAGTGGACATGGCGACTGTATTTTTCTTTGTTTAACCAATGGAGAAGGAAAATACAGTATAATGGTTGATTGTGGTGATTTCACATCAGAAATAGAAAGTTTCGTTACACAATCTTTGTCTAAACACATTGATTTATTGATTATAACACATATTGATTGTGATCATGTGGATGGAGTTACAAAGATGTTAAAAAAAAATACCCTATTTGACTATCGGTAAAATCTTTTATAATTGTTACCAAAATGTTGTTGGAGAGGGAAATATGGAGGTAAGTGATGTTATACAAAAAAACATACAGACTCTGCAATCAATTCTACCATCACGAGCAATTAAAACAGATACAGGTAAGATTAATATGGAAGCCGCCTCTGTTTTGGCTGCGGAAATATTAAAAAATGACTCATGGAATAACGTTTGGGAAAAAGAATACATACACGAAGGAACTAACGATTTTCAATTAAAGAATAATTTTGGTCGCATAGTATTTCTTGCACCAACCATAGACACAATAAAAAG
>CADBNB010000096.1 GCA_902795895.1 uncultured Lachnospiraceae bacterium
AAGCCCACAAAACAAAAACAGCCCCAGCATAAAACGCCGGGGCTAATGTTTCAATTATTTTGGGACATTTTCAAAAACGCTTGACAGACTTTTTTGAAAATTTATCAAACCATTTCTTCAACACCTGATATAAAGCATCTGCTTCAATTGGTTTTCCAATATAATCGTCCATTCCATACTTTCTTGCCAAAAAGACATTTTCAAAAATAGGATTTGCTGTTACCGAAATAATCGGAATATTCATAGCATCCTGTTTATGTAAATTACGAATTACCTTGGATGCTTCCACACCACTCATAACAGGCATCTCAATATCCATCAAAATAGCATCATAATATCCTGGTGCCGCTTTTTCAAAACAATCCACTGCTCCCTCTCCATCATGTACAATCTCAACCATAATTTCCTTTGCTTCTAACATTGCCTGAACAACTTCAGCATTAATATCATTATCCTCCACGAGCAAAACTCGTTTTCCCCTTAAACTAACATCTAAACCTTCGCTCATACCTTTATCTCTCCATACCTTTATAATTTCATATTCGGCGTCATCATATCCAAATTTTTCCTGCTATTACATTTTTCATGTAACCTGTAACCACCATACTTCTATTGTACCAATCCACTTCACACTTGTCAATACAACCGCGTATTTTCTAGTTTTTGTGAATAAACAATATAACCATACAGATAACAACAACATCTTAAATAGTTTCTATAGCAACATCAATCCAAGCATAGTATATGTTTCTGTAGTTATTTCTAATTAAACAATGTCTGTTGTAACACCTCATATAATTTATTAACATCAATCGGTTTTGTCAAATGTCCATTCATACCACTATCAATGGATTTCTTCATATCCTGGTCAAATGCATTTGCAGTCATTGCGATAATTGGTATCGTACGTGAATCTTCCTTTTCCAATGTACGAATTCGCTTTGTTGCTTCCAAACCATCCATAACAGGCATACGAATATCCATCAAAATGCCATCATAATACCCAACCGTCGCCTGTTCAAACATCCGAACCGCCTCTAATCCATCCGATGCACGTTCAGCTACTATACCGACCATATCAAGTAAGGTTTGGGCAATCTCTGCATTTAGTTCATTATCCTCTACCACAAGCAGACGCTTTCCTTCAAAATTGTATTCCTCGGTGTTCTTTTTCGTAATTTCATGGTGTTCTGCCACAGTTTTTTCAGCAGAAATAGGAAATACAAGTGTAAAATAAAACTCAGAACCTTTATCTTCTTCACTTTTCACATCTAACTGACCACCCATCAGCTTCACCAAATTGCTACTAATAGCAAGTCCCAGACCTGTACCACCAAATCTTCTTGCAGTATTTGACTCAGCCTGCTCAAAGGCGTTAAAAATACGTATCAGGTTTTCCTGACTAATTCCAATTCCCGTATCCGATACACTAAACCGGATTGTGATAGCATCATCTTCCTGTGCGACCTGTTTTACTGAAATCGAAATAGTTCCTCTTTCCGGCGTAAACTTCAAAGCATTTCCGATAATATTTATTAAAACCTGATTTAAACGAAGCTCATCACCAAGTAAATTGACCTTGCTATATGATTGTTCAACTTCTAAATTGATGTTTTTATTCTCCGCCTGAGGTGACATAAGTACAACAATTTCATTAATCAACTTATCCAATTCAAAGCTTTCCTGACATACTGTCATACTTCCACTTTCAATTCTGGACATATCAAGAATATCATTTATAAGCGACAATAAATATTGTGTCGATGTACTAATCTTCTCTAAACAATCTGCCACCTGCTTCTCGTCACCAACTACATTTTGCGCAATGTTTGTCATACCCATAATGGCATTCATCGGAGTACGAATTTCATGAGACATACGAGATAAAAATTCAGTTTTTGCTTTACTGGCAATATCCGCATTTGCCTTTGTAATGTGAGTAGAAATAATCTTAGATACTTCTTTTAGTTTCGTACGCACATCATTTGGCCACACGTAAAGGTAATCAGAATGTTCGAAAACAACGGCACCTTTAAATTCACCTTCTTCGTAAATAGCACAATACAGCTGATTTCTCTTTCTAGGTTCATTTTCTTCCAAACGGACTGCATTTGTAAAATTCGGACGCATATCTTCTTCCATATTGAATACACCCTCTAATCCAAATGCACTTTTCCAAACCTTAAGCTCATCTTCTGAGATATTATATTTACAGATAGAATCATGATATTCCTTTTTTGCAACCCATTCGTAAGTAACAATGTTACAAAGGAAATTTGCATCATTTTCCAAAACACTAATCTTATTTAAAGCCAACTGTCGACCAATTTTACCAATCAACAGATTTATAGCACTTCGAATATCTTTGGTCTGCTCCAAAATAGAAAATGCAAATGCAACGATGTCTTCATTGTCTTTGTCTGAAGATATTTCCTCAACCAAATTTAAATCCATGTTCTCCATATACATAGTGCCCTTCATTTCAAGCACAGCCTTTGAATTTGGAGAATAGCAAACAGCATCGCTCTTTCCATGTTTTTTAACATAGGCAAGCATGGCATCTGCACATTTGAACAACGTCTGATAATCTTCACTATATTCTGTAGATGTCATACCAACACTACATGAAATCTTAATATTCTCATCTTCACCTGCGTACAACTGACAGATTTTCTCGTAAATACGCTTACCATACACGTCTGTTCTACCCGGTTCCGTATTTTTCATAAGGATTAAGAACTCGTCACCACCGTAACGGACAGAAATATCATTCTGTCGGGTAGCAGCTTTAATTACTTCCGCAACTTCCTCTAAAATAGCATCTCCGAAAGTATATCCGTAAGTATCATTAATTAACTGGAAATTGTCCAAATCGATTAAAAGAAATGATCCAATCTCATCTTCTGCTTTTTCCTCTAAATATTCTTTTACAAGTTTTTCTCCAACATTTCTGGTATATAGCTTTGTCAGACGGTCTCTTTGCACTACTTCCAATGCTTGTTTTTCTTTTTCTTTCTGTTCATTGATGTTTGACTTTTTACCAATGATTTTCACTAAAATACCGTGTTCATAAATAGGCGTTCCTTCAATGCTCACCCACAAATGCTTTTCTTTACCGTTGTCATTTACTTTTTCCTTAACTTCTATCGGATCCATAGAATCCCCGACTATAAAATCTGAATATACTTTTATAAATTCTGAGGCACATATTTTTCCTTTTAAAAGTTTTTTCTTAAAGCCACTGATTGTAATAGGCTGAGACTTTGGAATACTACTGTCAATAAATGAACCGTAGGAAATATATTCATCACTCATTAAATCATACTCAAAAATCACGTCTGATGAACTGTCCAAAGCCAGACGGTAACGTTCTTTTTCTCTCTCCAAGTCAGACTCTAACTGTTTTGAATGCGTAATATCTGCAAAAATCAACTGTATGATTTCCTCATTTTGATCATTTGCCATCTTCAACGCATTTACACGCATCCAACGCATCTGTCCAAAATAATTGATAAATCTATGCTCATATTCCGCCACTTCATCCCCCGCCTGAAGTTTTTCCAAATGAGTTTTTACCATAGGCCAGTCTTCAACAAAGACAAAACGTTCCATACTCTTTCCATAGATTTTTTCATACCACTCTCTTGAACAGCCATAAATATGAAATGTTGCATCATTTGCCCAAACCATGCGTATCTTTTCATCTTCCATCACACATTGTATGAGTCCTGTCTGCATTTTGCTGTACAACGTCTGTAAAAACAAATTTTGTTTTCGTAAATCCTCTATGTTTCGATAAGTTCCGTATTCCTCAGCAATAATATAGAATAATAGTCCCACTTCCTCTAAGATTTCTTTCGGAAACTCCTCTCTATTCTCAATAATGACAACTCCAAGAACCTCATCAAATCGTTTTATAATATAGCGATAATATACGTTTTCCTGTGGTAAATCATCATTTATATTTAAAATCGACTTGATAAATGTAGGATCCGACACTTTTGACAAAAGATTCCTTACATCACCATCTTTTGACACACCAAGAACAGGTTTCTCAACCTTCTTATGGAACAAACTATTCTCTTCATGCTTTGATGCCGACCACTCATATTTTTTTTCAAAAGCATCCTGATATTTATGATAGTCAAATAATGCAATCCGAACACATCCGAAGGTTTCTCCCATCAAACTGATTGCCTCTTTTATCCCGCTACCATCTCTATCTTTTTTCACTTTTTCTATGATATTGATCAACATATTTTTTTCATTTGCCATTCTCATACTCTATCAGCCCTTATCTACCTAAATTCAAGACTCGTTCGCGAGTCTTGAGCATCGGATTTGAGTCTGCCTTTGCAGATATCTTCCAATCCGATGCCTTACACTTCCGCATTTTTTCTGTTTTTTACTTCTTTCGAAACCATAATATTAATTGCAACACCCATACCGATTACTGTCCAAAATACTGGTGCAACTGTAATACTAGAATCATTTGTCAATCCGGCAATCATATATCCTATCGTACCAAGGAAAATTGCAACTCCAACTTTAGCCATATACGAATCATATACTTTCTTGCTGTATAATATAACACTCTGTCCAAAATACATAATATAAAATACAATAATTGCAAGCAGCGAAATCACACCCGTCTGCACTCCAGCCTGCAAATACCAGCAGTGCGGTTTTGAAATCAACTGATCATAATATCCTGAATTATATGCATCCACATAGTCATGCTGTGGGAATTCAATAATAAAAGTATCTGCTCCTGAACCTAAGAAAAAGTTTTTCTTCAACAATGGAATTGTCTTTCCCCAAATATATCCACGATTGCTGGCAAATCCTTCATATCCATCAAATATTGCCGATTCAGCTTTTTCAATCTTTGTTTCTTTTCCATAGTAATTATAATATTTTAGTCCATCCTCACGCTGAACAAAATTCCAATTATGTCCGTCAATTGTCATAATCCAATAAAAACTTCCCGAATTATACATGCTAATATTAGCCAAAGCTGGATCCTCAAAACGTGTAACACAATCTTCTCCAACTATCAAATTCATAGTTGTACCATCTTCCTTTGTAGCAGCAAAATTGCCATAAGTAATAGCGCTACCATCCTCACTTGTTGAAAGAACTTCCACTGAAACTGTATATTTTACATCATTATATGTAAAATCCAACGATTTATCTCCTAATTTAATATCAGAAAGTGCTGCTTGTGGATATTTTTCAACTTTAAATGCACGCTGAATACTTGTTGAATACACATGATCGTTTACATTATCTACTGTAACAAACATTCCCACCGCTACTAAAATTGCTGGCAAGACGATAAACCATTTCTTTAGTAATGCTTTTCTTAACAGTACAATTGAAATTAATGCAACGACACCTAAAGAAACAATACCTGCTTTAAACTGTGCAGCAAACATACTAATCAATAAAGTTAGCACATCAGCAATATATAATAATCTTTCTTTATAATTCTTTGCAAACGCAACCATAACAGCAAACAAAGGAATTAACAAAATACAATAAACACCAACATAGTTAGGATTATAAAGAGTTACATATGTTCTTCCTAATTCAAAGGTAAAGGTCAAATTTTCTGCTGGCACATCCGAAGATGCAATTAAACTTTTACCTAAACCAGTGCGGAAGAAATCAAGTTTAAATCCCTGGAACATTCCAATAACACCTATCACCAACGCTCCCACTGCAAGAACATTAATCAAAATATGGATATCTTTATCCGTTTTAATATAAAAATATACAAAGAAAACTACTGCAACGTATCCAATCAAGCAAAATACATTTTCAAATTGTTCAAAAATACCAGAAAAACCAAAGCTACTATACTTAGAAGCAAGAGTAGATAACAGGCTGAAGCCTGCATATACCCACAATGGCACAAAAATTGGATGGAACTCAAATGACAGTTCACCCTTATACAACGAATAGATAACTGCTGCAATCATAATAAATAGAAATGAAGCAAAAAAGAACTGTTTATAATACAAAAATACATCTATAGATGATTTTGCTCCCGAAAACCAGTCAAATGTTTCCAATCCTGTATTATATGATTTACACTTTGTAATCAATGGTAAGATACCTAATATAAATCCCAAAATACACAAGGCAAATGTACTATCAACTTTCTTCGTATATCCACCTTTATAATTTACTTTCTTCTTCCCATTACTCTGAGTTTTTGAAAACCTCCCCTGATTAGCATTTTTCCCAGAGTTTTGAAAACGACTATTTGTATTTTTTCCTTCCATTTTACTTCTCCTTTAGCTAACAAAATATTTAACAGTTTCACTGAAAACACTGATAAGATTAAATACTGCTCAATCCTATACATCATTTAAGCTAATCCGTTATCAAAATAATACATACTCTTTATTTTACCATGTTTTCTTCCCTTTTCATAGTTAAAATTAACAAATAGTTAAACTTCGGTTAATAATTTGCATTTTCGAAACTGTATAATTGCATCGCAATTTCCTATTACATAAAAAAAGTCATAAAATAACACTGCAATCCACTACAAATCGTTATTTTATGACTTTCTAACTAATGATTATAGAAGCCTTGTCCTATATAATTTACACAATATCCTATATTTAATAGTTTCTGAATCTACGATATCTTTCTTCCACAATATCTTCTTTTTTCATTCCTTTATACTTTTTCAAAAAAGCAATCATTTCTTTCCTTAACATTTCACAAGTATCTTCACAATTTTCGGCAGTGACAGGTAATGGTTCTTCGATGACCTTTTCAACTACCTGCAATTCTTTCAATTCTTCTGCGGTAATCTTCATGGTATCCGCAGCTTCCGAAGCACGTTTGCTGTCTTTCCACAAAATACTGGCAAATCCTTCCGGAGACAAAATAGAATATGTGGCATTTTCAAGCATCCACACTTCATTTGCAACCCCAAGTGCCAAAGCGCCACCGCTACCACCTTCTCCAATCACAATGGAAAGAATAGGTACAGTAATGCCAGCCATTTCATATAAGTTTCTCGCAATTGCTTCTCCCTGACCACGTTCCTCTGCTTCCATCCCACAAAAAGCTCCGGGAGTATCAATAAAGCAAATGATTGGTCGGTTAAACTTTTCTGCCTGCTTCATCAATCGAAGTGCTTTACGATATCCTTCCGGGTTTGGCATTCCAAAATGACACACTTCGTTTTCTTTTAAATTTCTTCCCTTTTGCTGTCCAATTACGGTTACAAACTGTCCATCTATGGATGCAATTCCACCAACCATGGCTCCGTCATCCCCATATAAACGGTCCCCATGAAGTTTCATGAAGTTATCAAAAATTCCATTGATATAATCCATAGTGTACGCTCTATCATTACTTCTGGCAATCAATACACGATCCCATGCCGTTGCCTTAGGAAGTTCCACATCAAATTCATTAATATCCATTGTTTCCATCTCAAATTCGTCCATGCAAATCCACCTTTCGTTAATGTGCTTTATTTGCCCCAGAACTAAGCAGCAAATAATGTAGTACTTTTCGCATTTTTTTTCTGGAAACAATCTTATCAATCATTCCATGCTCCAACAAAAATTCTGCACTCTGAAATCCTTCCGGCAACTTTTGATGTATCGTCTGCTCAATAACACGGGGTCCTGCAAATCCAATTAACG
Source organism: uncultured Lachnospiraceae bacterium (assembly GCA_902795895.1). Taxonomy (GTDB): domain Bacteria; phylum Bacillota; class Clostridia; order Lachnospirales; family Lachnospiraceae; genus CAG-411. The sequence continues at coordinate 7,677 of CADBNB010000096.1, forward strand.
CCTTTGGCTCTGCTAAGATTACATCCCCTAGCATGGCAAAACTAGCCGTAACACCACCGGTAGTAGGATCCGTAAGAACGGATATATACATAAGTCCAGCCTGATCGTGCTTTTTCAATGCCTGTGAAGTCTTAGCCATCTGCATAAGTGACATAATTCCCTCCTGCATTCTTGCACCACCGGAACAACAGAACAAAATCACAGGGAGCTTTTCTTTTGTTGCTCTCTCCACCATATTTGTGATTTTTTCACCTACAATCATTCCCATACTACCCATGAGAAATTTCGATGACATAACGCCGATTGCTGTTTCCACACCACCGATTTTTCCCTTTCCGGTAACTACTGCTTCCGAAAGCCCGGTGTTTTGCTTCATCTTTGCAACCTTTTTTTCATAATCAGGAAAGTCTAGCGGATTTTTTGTCTCCAAATCCTTATCCCATTCTTCAAAACTTCCCTGATCAAGTACCATCGCCAATCTCTCCATCGGCGCAACACGAAAATAATGGCCACAACTTGGACAGATATGATAATCTTCAATGACATCCTCTGTATATACGATGCGGTTGCAGGCTTCACATTTTTGGAATAACCCTTCACTTAGTTGCTCTTTATGATAGTTTTCCAACATTTTTTTCGATTGTCTCTCTTGTTTACGAAATAACATAAAATCTGCTCCTAACTAAAATACGTGTGATTAATCCAGTTAACATCACCTTTACGGAAGGCTTCCTCCCCAATTAACTGATATTGAAAATCTGCATTTGTTTTTACACCTTCAATTACCAATTCACTCAATGCACTTTTTAGCTTTTGAATAGCAATCTCACGACTGCTGGCATGTACGATTAATTTTGCAATCATTGAATCATAGCATGACGGAATTTTATATCCCTGATAAATGGCAGAGTCAATTCGAATTCCATTTCCACCAGGTAAATGTAGTTCTTTGATTGTTCCCGGACATGGTGCAAAGTTATCCTCAGGACTTTCTGCGTTGATACGACACTCTATGGAATGTCCTGAAATAATGACATCTTCCTGTGTAAATCCTAGTGTTTCACCCTCTGCAATCTTAATCATCTCTTTAATCAAATCCACACCGGTAACTTCCTCTGTTACGGGATGCTCCACCTGAATTCTTGTATTCATTTCCATGAAATAAAACTCGCCACTTGGTGTAAGCAAAAATTCAATGGTTCCTGCAGAATGATACTTTGCCGCTTTTGCAGCTTTCACTGCAGTTTCACCAAGTTTTTTACGTAACTCATCAGAAACGGCCACCGATGGTGTTTCTTCGATAATTTTTTGATGTTTTCTCTGAATAGAGCAATCTCTTTCTCCTAAATGCACCACATTTCCATGTTTATCTGCCAAAATCTGCACTTCAATATGTCTGCAGTTTGACAAATACTTTTCAAGGTACATATTCCAGTCACCAAATGCATTTTCAGATTCTTTTTGTGCTGTCTGGAAAAGTTCAAGGAAATCATCTCCTGATTCCACAATTCTCATACCTTTTCCACCACCGCCGGACACAGCTTTAATAATCACCGGATATCCCATGGCATCTGCTTCTTTTTTTGCTTCATAAGCATCGTCATACGGAGTATCTCCACCAGGAATTACTGGGATTCCAGCCTCAATCATAACACGTCTTGCCTCTGACTTATTTCCCATCTTTTCCATACTTTCCATGCTTGGTCCGATGAAATTAAAATTACACTCCTGACACATTTTCACAAACTTAGAATTTTCAGAAAGGAAACCAAAGCCCGGATGAATCGCATCCACATCAGCAGCAATGGCTGCACTTAAAATACGCTCCATATTCAGATAACTGTCTTTTAACTTATAAGAACCGATACAGATACATTCATCTGCTAACTGAGCATGCATAGCTTCCTTATCAATATCCGAGCAAATGGCAACGCTTGTAATTCCCATTTCTCTACATGCACGAATAATACGTACCGCAATTTCTCCACGGTTTGCAATCAGAATTTTTTTAATTTTACTGGTTTCCATTTCCGCCATCCTCTTTCACTAAATCAATGCAAAAGTTAATTCTGCTTCTGTTGCGACTTTGTCACCCTTGTATGCTGTCGCTTTTCCAATTCCAATCGGTCCCTTTACCTTAATCATTTCAACTTCTAGTTTCAAACAATCTCCAGGAATTACTTTATCTCTAAACTTTGCTTTGTTGATTCCACCAAATACAGGAGTCTTTCCTTTGTACTCCTCAGAAGATAAAATAGCAACTGCGCCAACCTGTGCAAGTGCCTCAATAATCAAAACTCCCGGCATAATAGGTTCCTGTGGATAATGACCTCTGAAAAAATCTTCGTGATAAGTCACACACTTTACACCTACCGCACGTTTTCCCGGTTCCAATTCATCGATACGGTCCACCAATAAAAATGGATGACGATGTGGGATTAACTCTTCAATTTCCTTAATTCCTAACATTTTTTGCTCTCCTATACCAAACGAACCAATGGCTGTCCATACTCAACCAATTGCTCATTTTCAACCATAATTTCAGCAACGGTTCCGTCACTCTCTGCCTGAATTTCATTCATCAGCTTCATAGCTTCAATGATTCCAATGGTCTGTCCCTTTGTTACTTTATCACCAACAGAAACAAATGGCTTTTCACCTTCTGCCTTTGCTGCATAGAAAGTTCCTACCAATGGTGAAGTCACAACGGTTCCTTCTTCTTTTGCAGGCTGTGAGTCGTTTGCCTGATTTGTATTTGTCTGTACTACACTTGTATCTACTGTCTGGATGGCACTTGCAGCAACCTGTATCTTCTCAGCTTCCAATATCAGCTTGCATCCATCCACTTCATATTCAAATTTGGTCATCTGACTACGGTCAAAACGATCCATAATCTTCAAAATACTATCCAATTCCATGATTTGACCTTCTTCCTACTGATATTTCTTAACCATCAATGTGGCATTATGTCCACCAAAACCTAATGAATTGCTAAGTGCATAGTTTACTGTCTTGTTGCACTCAGGTTCTTTTGTATAATTCAAATCACACTCTTCGTCTGCCACTTGTAATCCAACTGTTGCATGAATATAATCATCCATTACTGTCTTTACACAGGCAATAAATTCAATGGCTCCTGCAGCTCCTAAACAATGTCCAATCATAGATTTTGTAGAACTGATATTCACATTGTAAGCATGCTCTCCAAGTGCTTTCTTGATTGCCATAGTTTCAAACAAATCATTATGATGTGTACTTGTTCCATGGGCATTGATGTAATCTACCTTGTCAGGTGTTACACCAGCTTCTTCAATAGCCAATGTCATGGCTCTTGCAGCACCTTCTCCATCTTCTGCTGGAGAAGTGATATGGAATGCATCACTAGTTGCACCATATCCTACAACTTCTGCTAAAATCTTAGCTCCTCTTTTCTTTGCATGCTCATACTCCTCAAGTACAACCACACCGGCACCTTCACCCATAACAAATCCATTTCTCTCTTTGTCAAATGGAATCGATGCACGTTTTGGATCCTCACTCTCAGACAATGCAGTGAGTGATGCGAAGCCACTGACACCAATTGGACAAACAGCAGCTTCCGTACCACCTGCTACCATCATATCCGCATCTCCATACTGAATATATCTTGTTGCTTCACCGATAGAATGTGTACCGGTTGCACATGCAGTTACGATGTTGGTACATTTTCCTTTTAATCCAAACTGGATAGAAACATTACCTGCTGCCATATTTGAAATCATCATTGGCACAAGCATTGGAGGCACTCTTCTAGGCCCCTTATTTACAAGTTTATCATGCGCCTGTTCCATGGCCATCAAACTTCCGGTTCCGGAACCTACACACACTCCAAAACGAGTTAAATCCTCTTTTTCTAAATCCAATCCACTCTCATCAATTGCCTGTTTTGTTGCTGCAACGGCGTACTGCGAAAATAATTCCATACGTCTGGCAATTTTTCCATCCATATAATCCTTTGGATCAAAATCTTTTACTTCAGCCGCCAATTTTACTTTGTATTCTGTAGTATCAAAACGGTCAATCGGTGCAATACCTACGGTCTGTGATTTAATGTTTGACCAGAATTCCTCCACGGAATTTCCGATTGGAGAAATCACTCCCATTCCTGTCACTACTACTCTTCTTTTACTCATAATATCCTCCTTATGCGTACATTCCGCCATCGACAGAAATGGTCTGTCCTGTAATATAAGAAGCACGATCTGATGCTAAAAATGCAACTGCTTCTGCAATATCTTTTGTAGTTCCTACTCGTTTCATTGGTATCTGTGTAAGCATCTGCTCTTTTACTTCCTCCGATAACACCTGTGTCATCTCTGTATCAATACATCCAGGTGCTACTGCATTTACGGTAATTCCTTTTGCAGCTACTTCTTTTGCCAATGATTTTGTCATACCAATAAGTCCAGCCTTTGATGCGCTGTAATTTATCTGTCCGGCATTTCCTGTCAAACCAACGATAGAAGAAATATTGATAATCTTACCACCTTTTTGCTTTAACATCTGTCTTACCACATGTCTCATGCAGTTAAATGTGCCTTTCAGATTCGTATTGATGACTGCATCAAATTCTTCCTCTTTCATAACCATTGCAAGATTATCTTTTGTGATTCCTGCATTGTTTACTAAAATATCAATACTTCCGTATTCTTTTGCAACCTGCTTCATCATATCTGCAACCTGCGAAAAATCAGCTACGTCACAACCATACACACCGGCTTTTCCGCCTGCGTTATTTATTTCCTCAGCTATTTTTGCAGCAGCAGCTTCCGAATGAGCATAATTTAAAACAACCGTTGCACCATAGGAAGCCAAAGTTTTTGCTACTTCAGCACCGATACCTCTCCCCGCACCGGTTACTAATGCTACTTTTCCTGTCAACATTTTTGCTGTCTCCTTCTTTTTATTATAGTTTTTCTAAATCTTGTACTGTCTCAATATTTAAAATCGTAACGTCACGATCTATTTTCTTAATCAAACTACTCAAAGTATGTCCGGGTCCGATTTCCACAAAAGTGTCTACTCCGTCTGCAATCATATTTCTAACGCTGTCCTCCCACAACACTGAAGAAGATACCTGTTTTTCAAGCAAAGACTTCACAACATCTTTGTTTGTAACATAAGAAGCATCCACATTTGTTACGTAAGGAATACAAGGTGTGCTAATTTCCACAGTTTCAAGTTCTTTTTTCAACTTTTCCCCTGCGCCAACTAACATTCCGGAATGGAATGGTCCGCTTACCTTTAATGGCATCACACGTTTTACGCCCTTACTTGTCAACTCTTCTTTTGCTTTTTCCAAAGCTTCCATAGTTCCGGAAATAATAATCTGTCCCGGGCAATTAAAGTTTGCAACATAAGCACCCTCAATTCCGCCACAAACTTCCTCTACCAATTCTCTCTCAGCACCAAGTACAGCGTTCATTCCTCCCACACCGACAGGCACTTCATTTTGCATGTAAATACCACGTTTTCTTGTTACCGAAACTGCATCTTCAAACTTCATGGCGTCACATGCAACCAATGCTGAATACTCACCCAGACTTAAACCTGCAACAACATCCGGTTTCATTTTTTCAAGTACCGGCTGTAAAATTGCAACACAGGCTGTAAGCAATGCCGGCTGTGTATATTCTGTTAAATTGATTTTATCTTCATCCTGAAAACACAAAGACACCATATCTAAATCCGTGTGTTTTGTAGCTTCCTCAAAAATTCTCTTACTACTTTCAAAGGTTTCATAAAAATCCTTTGCCATTCCTAATTTCTGTGCTCCCTGACCTGGAAACACAAATGCTGTTTTTCCCATGATTTCCTCCAACAACTAATAACGATTCATCAAATACGTCCTACTATTCAGTGAATGTTGCCACTCGCTCTTTCATAACAACCTTTGTCTCCTCAACGATTTCCTGAATGATTTCTGCAACTGTCTGCTCTTTTGAAATCAATCCTGCAATCTGACCTGCCATGAAAGAACCTCCTGCTTTGTCACCGTCAAATACAGCTTTTCTAAGAGAACCAAGGGTTAATTTTTCCATTTCTTCTAAACTTTTACCTTCTTTTTCAAGTTTTAAATACTCTCTTGTCATGGCATTTCTAAGCACTCGAACCGGATGTCCTGTCGTACGGCTTGTTACGACAGAATCAATATCCTTTGCTTTCAAAACTAATTCTTTATAGTTTTGATGAACGATACATTCCTTTGACACCAAAAATCTGGTACCAATCTGAACTGCCTGTGCACCAAGCATAAATGCTGCTGCCATTCCTCTGCCATCACCAATACCACCGGCTGCGATTACCGGAATATCAAGCGCATCTACTACCTGTGGAACCAATGCCATTGTAGTCAGTTCACCAATGTGTCCACCTGACTCACATCCTTCTGCTACCACTGCAGCTGCTCCGCATCTTTGCATTCTCTTTGCAAGTGCAACAGATGCAACAACAGGAATCACTTTTACTCCTGCTTCTAACCATTCTTTCATGTATGGTTCTGGTGTTCCGGCTCCTGTTGTAACAACAGTAACTCCTTCTTCCACAATGACTTTTGCAATTTGTGGTGCTTCCGGATTTAATAACATGATATTTACACCAAATGGTTTATCTGTTAATTCCTTTGTCTTTTTAATCTCGGCTCTCACCTGTTCAGCATTCATTCCTCCTGCCGCAATAATACCTAATCCACCGGCATTTGACACTGCTGCTACAAGATTATGTTCTGCAATGTTTGCCATTCCTCCCTGAAGCACAGGATATGTAATATTTAATAGCTTTGTTATCTGCGTTTGCATATTCCGCTCCTTCTTTCAATCCAATGATCTGTTAATTACAGTTCAGAGAATGCATCACCATCATCCATACCTGACACACGCCCTGACAAATAACAGTTTAATACATTCTCTGAACCCTCAAGCACACGTTTGTACTATTCTCCCTGTAATCCCTGTAAATAATCAGCAACCTGCTGTAAGTTTGTAAATTCAGATACAACATCTGTATCGATTTCAACATCAAACTCTTCCTCACAAGCCATGATAAACTCAAAAATATCAAGGGAATCTACACCTAAATCATCCTTTAAGTTTGTTTCTGGCTGAATTTCACTCACATCCATCTTTAACTGATCTGCTAACATTTCTGTCAATTTTTCTAACATAATTTCATTCTCCTTATAAAAAAATTTTAATTTCGCATTGCGAAGTTTTATATTAAAATTGAAAGTGTGCCTTCGCTATCAATTCATGCTGTCCATCTACAATCGCAGTTTTCATCTGCCTTGCCCTCAATAACGTCCAACACACTATTTTCAATTCATATATCACATCACCTGCTTCGCAGGTATATCTGTTTTATCATTATGCAACTCTTCTACGATATCTTCTCACCCGAATAACTATCACAAGTATTCCTGTTATGGTCAGTCCAATAGCTGCAATCATTCTTGCTATATTGATATGTCCCCTTGCAAATAACTTCCGAATAAGGTTCTGCTGTCTTTTTAAATCCTTTTCTAAATGTAAGTCTTCCAACACAGCAGCGTCTAGCTTATCAAACATGTCAATCAATTTATAGTTTTCCATGCAATCAAACCATCCTTTCTTCACCGGTTAGTATTTCGTATTGCTGTTTCATCTGTTTGCGCAAACGGCTAAGTTTACTGTCCACCGCATTTACGCTCATACCCATTTGAAATGCAATCTCTTTGGAGCTTTGCATATAATAATATCTGCGAAGCACCATTTCCTTATCTTTCTTTTTCAACCCTTCTATTACCTTAGTCAGAGCCTGCATATTTTCTTTACTCTCAAGAGCTGCTTCCACGTTTTGGCGCTGGTCAACATAATCAGCCGCCAGTTCAGACAACTCTTCCTTTTGGGAAACACCTTCCATTCGACTGATTTTTCGCAATCGATTGATTGATGTATTACGCACAATAACTGATAAGTAAGTTTTAAATGAAGCTTTTTCTAAATCGAACTCATGAATGTGATTCCATATTTTTAGATAGGTATCATTGACACACTCTTCGATATCTTCAACATTACTTCCAAGAATACCTGTAGCAATATAGGTCAATAATTTTTCATATTTTTCCGATAAGGCCTCCAGCCCTTTCTCGTCTCTCTTCTCTATCAGCTTGATAATCTTCCGGTCACGCAATCATCTCACCTCCACGGCAAAAACAGACACCACTTACTCTTTCCCCATAAGCAATGACAAATGCATTCCGTATTTATTTCTGACTTCGGTATTTTAACACCCTAATCATATATACAATGCATTTTTACATATCTTGCAAAATTTTTTTATTTTTTATTTTCTTTGTTGTTTCCATCGCCAAACAACAACACTCTCGCAAGAAGTCCGGCTCCTGCAACAATCATCACCAACATTATTGCATAACTATACAAAGATATCTGTCTCATTGTAAATTTCACACTGGCAATAATAGATGCTATAATTACAACCATTCCTACTACGATGCAAATTTTTGCCAGGAATGACTCTGGTTTTACAATTGCCCAAAATACACCAACCAACAATGGAACAATTACCATTCCTGTTGGTAAATGTGCGGAACCAATACTATAATAACCACCCCACCAGTTGGAACTAACTTCTACAGAATTAAAAAGCCAGTACAATCCTGCTGCCAACAAAGCAGCTCCAACACAAAAAACTAATAACGGATTTTTTTCTTTCATCTGAATTCTCCTCTCTTATTTTGATTACATTACCAAATATAACCCAAATTCACGACTCCTCATACAGTGACAGTTCCGCACAAATACCAAACCATCACTATATTTCAGAGAACCCCATTTATATTTATGGTAGCGTCAGTAAACTAACATTTAATATTACTTTAACACTACTTTATGGAATACTTTCTTTCCTTTACGGATTTTAATTCCTGCTGCAAGCTGTTCCTCTGTAATCTTTGCACTATCGTCAACTTTTACTTCATCCACAGAAACACCGCCCTGTTTTGCAAGACGTCTTGCCTCACTCTTAGATGCTACTAATCCGCATTCCATCATAAGATCTAAGATACCAATTGCACCGTCTGTCAACTTATCTTTTGGAAGTTCTGTAGTAGGCATGTTGGAATCATCTCCACCATTTCCTGCAAACAATGCATGAGAAGCTTCTCTTGCTTTATTTGCCGCTTCCTCACCATGAACTAACTTTGTAAGATCGTAAGCAAGAATTTCTTTTGCCTCATTTAACTGGCTTCCTTCCCATTTGTCCATCTCATCAATCTGCTCCAATGGAAGGAACGTAAGCATACGGATACACTTAAGAACATCTGCATCTCCAACATTTCTCCAATACTGGAAAAACTCAAATGGTGTTGTTTTATTTGGATCCAACCATACTGCACCCTTACCTGTTTTACCCATCTTCTTTCCTTCTGAGTTAAGAAGAAGTGTAATTGTCATAGCATATGCATCTTTTCC
>CADBNB010000097.1 GCA_902795895.1 uncultured Lachnospiraceae bacterium
AAAAACGATGACTGTGTTATTACAAACAAAAAGAAGACAAAAGTTTTAGCATTCCCAGGAAAAATGAAAGTATACACCATGGGAGAAAAAATGAAAGACGCAACAGCTATTTATTATAACAAGCAGTATTTACAGTGCTTTAAAAAATATGTTGTAAACAAGAAAAATGAAAAGTATTGGGTAAAAAATGGTATGCTTTACATTGAAAACACATTGGTGGATTGTCCAAATGGTAAAAAGGGTACTGTAGTACTTGGCAAAAATACAGATAAAGTTAAATATAGCGCGTTTAGTTATACTACTGGTGTTAGCCAAATCGTATTTAAGAAACACCTGAAATCTATGTCGATTACTTTAGATAATTCTAAGGTAAAGACTATTAAAATTGCTGAAGGTGATATGCGAAGCATAACTATTGATGATGCGTATAGTTTGAAAGAATTAAATTGTCCAAATTCATTAATTAGAACATATATTAACAAAAGAAACAAGAATCTTGTAATCAAAGCATGGTCAAACACTAAAATTGAAGAATATGCGAAGAAAAATCACATTACATTTAAAAGTAAAGGATATGTGCCTTCAAAAGTTAGAAACGTTAAGATAATCGGATATGCAAATGAGAAATATGCAGTATTTAAATGGACCGCAGATCCAAATGTAACCGGATACGAATTGACAATTGACAATAAAGTAGTATTTATTAAAAATAACGAAATCAACAGAAAGAATATTTATCTCGGTGACAGAAGTAGAATAGTAATGGAAATCCGTTCTTACAAAATCCAAAATGGTAAAAAAATATTCGGAAAAGCAAGAACCATTGTTTATAGAAATTACTAATTTCAATAGTTGAACCTATTGCAAAAAATTTCACACACAACTCAGTAGTTTACAATATTCTCAATAGGAAATTTAATGTAAGCTCCTAGTAACAACACATATGCCTCCCGTCTGATTGACGGGAGGCATATTGTATTTTTAAACGCAATCGCATCTATTATATTTTTAAAATAAATCCGCGCATCCAAACTTCGAATACCTCTCATAAGCGTTACCTTCGCAGTTAACTCGGTCCAGGCACCCTCACATCACATAAGAGTTCTGACTTAGTGCTGCTTTGTTCCCAACCTGACACGGTTCGCCAGTTCCTATTGCGTAAGACCCAGACGTCAGCGCCACTTGCGAAGGGCAGCCTTACAAGAAAATACCCTCAGAAAGGATATCACCCCTACTGTAGCGGATTGTAGGTACAGGGCACCGCTAACTCCCCGGCTGCACGGAAATTTTATAAACAAAATCAAGGTACCGCACCAAAAGCACGATACCTTGAAAGTATACCAATTTCCTGACTTTCTGTCAAGTTACTAACGAACAGTAACTTTAAATGTTTTCATATCTCCGGTACTTAATTTCACTGTAATCTTTGCAGTACCTTTTTTCTTTGCAGTTACCACACCTTTGGAAGAAACCTTTGCAACCTTTGTATTGCTGCTCTTAAATGTTACTTTTGCAGTTCCATTTACTACAGAATAATCAATTGTAAATTTCTTTCCTTTTTTAATCTTCTTTGAAGTCTTTGGTAATTTGATAGATGGATGTTTTACCTCAATTGCGCCTCTCGTAACTGTAATACTGCATCCTGATACAGGCGTAATTACAATTCCTGTATCATCTACTACTTTAACAGGGAAATTCTCAATTGGACATTCTTTTTCAATTTCATTAACAATTTGTGCTATTTCATCAAACATCTGATTCAATGTATCCTCAAAATTAATCGGCTCAAATGTTGGCTGCCATTTTCCAATCGCTCCCCCTGATACCACTTTGTGACAATTAGGCTGATTAGGTTTTACCCCAGGTATTGTAGCAAATGGACAGTTTGGCATTTTTCCAATGATTGCTCCTGGTGTTATTGCAAATGGGCAGTTTGGCATTTTTCCAATGATTGCTCCTGGTGTTACCGCAAACGGACAGTTTGGCATTTTATCATTTGTTGCTTTTGGTGTTTTTGTCGCCTTTGGTGTTTTTGTTGCCTTTGGCGTTTTTGTTGCTTTTGGTGTTTTTGTTGCCTTTGGTGTCTTTGTTGCCTTTGGCTCTTTTGTTACTTTTGGTGCTTTTGTAGAAATTGCGCCCTCAGATACGGGAGTCGCAGTAATTGCACAATTTGAAGCAGTATTTACATACTCCCAAATCAAAAATGGATTAAATCCTTCGTTCTTCTTCGCCATACTCTCTGTCGCAGGAACTGACGCTACGACAACAGCTGTTGCTACCACTGTAGCAAGCATTTTTTTTAATACACCCTTGTTTCTCATAATCATAATACATCCTTTCTTACTTTAAAAGTGTTTTCCGTAGATAATGCAACTGCGTTAGCAACTGATTATTCTACTTTATAAATATAATGCATATGAAAGTATATTTATTGCACCTATTTTCAATTTTTGTTTTTAATTTTTTTATTCCGCATTTTCTTAAAAAAATCAGACAACATACTACTGCACTCTTCCTCCAAAACACCTCTTGTTACATTTACCTGATGATTAAATTCCTTCATT